>JARBTX010000168.1 GCA_029239975.1 Anaerocolumna sp. | reverse complement strand
TTCAACGTTTGCTCCAACTTCTTCAAGTTTAGCTTTTAATTCTTCTGCTTCTTCTTTGCTTACGCCTTCTTTAACAGCTTTAGGAGTGTTGTCAACTAAGTCTTTAGCTTCTTTTAATCCTAATCCAGTTAATTCACGTACAACTTTGATAACCTTGATCTTTTGATCTCCAGGGCTAGCTAATACTACATCAAATTCAGTCTTTTCTTCAACAGCAGCAGCAGCAACGCCACCCATTACTACAGGTGCAGCAGCAGTTACGCCAAACTCTTCTTCAATTGCTTTAACTAAGTCGTTTAATTCTAAAACAGTCATATTTTTAACTGCTTCAATGATTTGTTCTCTAGTCATTTTAAAATATCCTCCTCGATAAGGTTTAAGTTTTTTGGTTTTTTTATAAAACTAAGCTATTAAGCTGATTGTTGCTCTTTTTGATCCGCAACTGCTTTTGTAGCAAGAGCAAGGTTGCGAATTGGAGCTTGTAGTACGCTGAGTAACATAGATAGTAAACCTTCGCGTGATGGAAGTTCAGCAAGAGCCTTAATTTCCACGTCAGAAGCGATAGCACCTTCGATTACACCAGCTTTGATTACTAGATTTTCATGCTTCTTAGCAAAATCGTTTAAGATTTTAGCCGGAGCAATTACATCTTCGCTTGAGAAAGCAACAGCAGTTGGACCTACTAAACTTTCAGTTAATCCACCTAATCCAGCAGCTTCTGCAGCACGTTGAGTTAAAGAGTTTTTATAAACCTTGAAATCAACGTTAGCTTCACGAAGTTGTTTACGTAATTCAGTAACTTCAGAAACGTTAAGTCCACGATAGTCAACAACTACTGCTGTTTTCGCCTCGCTGAACTTTGCAGTGATTACATCAACTGCTTGTTTCTTTTGTTCAATAATTGAAACATTAGCCATAATGACACCTCCCTAAGAATTAAGTAAACCGAGACAGTGTTAAAAAGAATACCCTTGCGCCTAAAAGACACAAGGGTATTGTTCAAAAGTTTATCCGAACATACACACCTCGGTAGGAAATTAAGCCCACTAGTGAGCACCTACTGTCTACGGCAATAAATTTATAAATTCAACGTTACCAATTATATAAAATTAATAACATAATGTCAACGGGTGTTATTATTTAGCAATTGACTGAACGTCAACTCTTACACCAGGACCCATAGTAGAAGTAACAGTAACGTTCTTCATGTATGTTCCTTTAGCAGCAGCTGGCTTAGCTTTTAATAAAGCTTCATGAACAGCAGCTAAGTTTTCTTTTAATTTAGCATCTTCGAAAGATACTTTACCGATTGGAGCGTGGATGTTACCAGCTTTATCAACACGGTATTCAACTTTACCAGCTTTAATATCGTTAACAGCTTTAGTAACATCGAAAGTTACAGTTCCAGTTTTAGGGTTTGGCATTAAACCTTTTGGACCTAATACACGACCTAATTTACCAACTTCTGCCATCATGTCAGGAGTTGCAACGATTACGTCAAACTCAAACCAACCTTGGCTGATTTTGTTGATAAAATCGCTATCTCCAACATAATCTGCACCAACAGCTTCTGCTTCTTTAGCCTTGTCACCTTTAGCGAATACTAGTACACGTTGAACCTTACCAGTACCGTGAGGAAGAACTACAGCTCCACGGATAGCTTGGTCAGCTTTCTTAGGGTCTACTCCTAAACGGAATGCAGCTTCTACTGAAGCATCAAACTTTGCGATACTTGTTTGTTTAACTAAAGCAATCGCTTCTTCTACGTTATAGTTTTTCATGCGATCTACAAGCTTTGCAGCTTCTAAATACTTTTTACCTCTTTTTGGCATGTTTTTATCCTCCTCAAATGTGGTTATAACGGAATTTTACCTCCCACTAATAAAGGTTGCGAATACATTATTGATAGTCGCAACCTTCAAATACCGTAATTAGTCTTCGATTACGATACCCATACTTCTTGCAGTACCTTCTACCATACGCATAGCAGATTCAACGCTAGCAGCGTTTAGATCAGGCATTTTTTCTTCAGCGATTGCACGTACTTTGTCGCGCTTAACTGTAGCAACTTTCTTCTTGTTAGGTTCACCAGAACCTGACTCGATACCAGCAGCTTTCTTTAATAGAACCGCAGCTGGAGGAGTCTTTGTGATGAAAGTGAATGAGCGATCTTCAAATACTGTAATTTCAACAGGAATTATTAGACCAACTTGTTCAGCTGTACGAGCATTGAACTCTTTACAGAATCCCATAATGTTAACCCCAGCTTGTCCTAATGCAGGACCTACTGGTGGTGCTGGATTTGCTTTACCTGCAGGAATTTGCAACTTTACGATCTTTATAACTTTTTTAGCCACGAGACACACCTCCTCTAAGTCCGTGATGTGGTAATAGGGATTCACCCTCCCACTCACAAATGTTATGCTTTATGTTAAAGCAATTACATTCTTAAGAAATCAGTTGTATTTAGATACACTGACCTAAAAGATATTACCACTTTTCAAAATAAATTTCAAGTTATTTTAGATACTAGATTTTCTCTACATGAGAAAAATCTAACTCTAGTTTTGTTTCACGACCGAACATATTAACATGAACTTTAAGTTTATGTTTAATCATGTCGATATCCTTTATAACTCCAGTGAAGTTAGCAAATGCACCTTCACGCACTTTAACAACTTCGTTAATCTCGAATTCAGTTTCAATAGGGTAAGCATCCATTCCCATTTTCTTGAATAGAGAAGTTACTTCTTCAGGCAGCAATTCAGTAGGCTTTGAACCAGATCCACTTGAACCTACAAACCCTGTAACACCTGGAGTATTTCTTACAACGTACCAAGAATCATCAGTCATTATCATTTCTACTAAAACATATCCAGGAAAAACTTTTCTCTTAGTAACTTTCTTTTTACCGTTCTTTGTCTCAGTCTCTTCTTCTTCTGGAACTACAACTCTAAAAATTTTATCTTGCATAGCCATTGTGTCTACACGTTTTTCTAAATTAGCTTTAACCTTATTTTCATACCCTGAATAGGTATGTACTACGTACCAACTTTTTTCCATAATTATTACGGGACGAACGCCCTTCCCTCCCGGGTCAATATTTTCATTAATTATACTACAGCTAAATACTACTTAGCGCGTTGCCAAGTAGTATTAAATTTAGACAAAAATAAAAAACCCGTCACCGGGCTTGTTATCTAGTTTACATTATAGCATGAAAACTATTTTATTATTCAAATTATTTTAAGATTAATTCAATAATAGAAGAAATTCCTAAATCAACTACTGCAAAGAATACAGAAAAAAATGCCACTGTTGAAATAACAGTTATTGTAAATCGTACCATATCCTTGCTCTTAGGCCAGCTTACCTTCTTCATTTCTCTAGCTACTTCTTTAAAAAATTGACCAATTCGTCCCATTGTTAAGACCCCCGAAACCTGTTTTAGATAGTATAACTTGTCCTATTACTAGCCCTTAACATACTTTTATATTATTACCTAAGGTTTTAACTTTATTTAGTTTCCTTATGGACAATATGTAAGTTACATGTTTTACAAAACTTCTTTACTTCTAATCTCTCTACATTAGTCGCATTGTTTTTCATTGTTGTGTAATTTCTAGAATTACACTGAGCACATGCGAGCGTAACTTTCTTGCGCATATTTAATCATCCTATTAATCTATTACGTCTATAAAAATTTAACATAGCATATTTGTACTGTCAACTTCATACATATGTATATTGAACGTTTACTCGCTAGTATTTTGAATTTGTCATAAAACTTTATTATTTATAAGCTATATTTACTTAGGGGATAAACCCTTTTGCTCAAGATATTTCTCCATTTTCCTCTTCACTCTTTGAAGTGCGTTATCTATCGATTTTACATGTCTTTTTAAATCCTCTGATATTTCTTGGTAAGTTCTACCATCTAAGTATTGTGACAATACTCTTCTTTCTAAATCACTGAGGATTTCTTCCATCTTAAGCTCAATGTCAACGTACTCTTCTCTAGATATAAGCATTTCTTCTGGATCCAACATCTTTTCTTCCATGATTACATCCATTAATGTACGATCTGATTCTTCGTCGAAAATAGGCTTGTCCAAAGAGACATATGAATTTAGAGGAATGTGCTTCTGCCTTGTAGCTGTTTTGATTGCAGTAATCATTTGCCTTGTAATACATAATTCAGCAAATGCTTTAAACGAGCTCTGTTTATCGCCTTTATAATCACGAATTGATTTATACAGTCCAATCATACCCTCTTGAACAATATCTTCTCGATCTGCTCCTACTAAAAAGTATGACCTTGCCTTTGCCTTTACAAAATTTTTATATTTATTTATTAAAAATTCTAACGCATCCAAGTCACCTTCTTGAACTAGTACAACTAAACTATCATCATCTAAATCAACATACAAACTCTGGTCTATCTCAGAATTCCCCATCATAAGTTTCCCCCTTGCGCTCCCCTGATAAATCTATTATATTTACACGGTTTAACTAGTGTCAATTTAAGTTTTCTTACCTCTGCGCATCTTCTCCAATATATCTTTTAAATCTGGAGACAGTTGTATCTTGTTATAGGGTTTAACTTCTCTTGTCTTTTTTACCTTTTCATCTATATGTTTTTTCGCATCATTAATCTCCTGAAGCAGTTCACTTGCTGTTTTCCGTAAAGCACCCTGAGCAAAAATCTGCCATTGTTCTTGTGAATCGTTCGTCGCAACCCACACTTTATTACTTCTATTGATTAAAGTCTTAACCGTTCTCTCAATATACTGATCTGCAGTTTCATTTTCTTTAGTAAAAACAATTTCTATTTTATAGTCTGAATACTTTTTCTCTATCCCTTTGACCTGGTAAGCGTCAAAAACAATTATAACTTTAATATTTGTAAAAGATTGGTACTCTGCCAATAGTTCCACTAATTTTATTCTTGAAAGTTCTAAGTTATCTTGTTTAATGCTATTTAAAAATCCCCATGCCCCAATCATGTTATAGCCATCAACAAAAAGTACGTTCATAGATTATAATTGATTTCTCTTTCTAAATACTTCGTACATTAATAAACTTCCTGCTACAGATGCATTTAGTGAAG
>JARBTX010000083.1 GCA_029239975.1 Anaerocolumna sp. | reverse complement strand
TCTTTTACAATAACATTTGACATAGTCTCACACCTAACCTCCCTCCAGTTGTGTATTGTGCCTATACAACTGTTTGGGTATTTTTTGAATAGCACTATTATGATTATAACATAATTTTCTTTTTCGTCAACTATTTTTTTGTTCTTATGTCATTTTTTTAGATTTACTTAATCTGTCCTTCTAAACAGGAAGCTGCTTTTTCAAGTAATGTATCGATACCAGCTGGGTTCTTACCACCTGCTTGTGCCATATTTGGACGACCACCGCCGCCACCACCTACTAAGACAGCTAAATCTTTGATTAAGTTACCTGCATGAGCACCTTTTGCCATTGCGTCATCTGTTACCATAGCAATTAGATTAACTTTATCTCCACTTGCAGATACTAATATAATAACACCTTCACCCATTTTATCTTTTAATTGGTCACCTAAATTACGAAGACCATTCATATCAACATCTGGAACCTTTGCTGCTAATAATTTAACACCTTTTACTTCAATAACTTGATTCATTACATCGCCTAAAGCATCTTTAGCTAGTTTATTCTTTAATTTTTCATTTTCAGAATTTAATGCTTTAATTTCGTCTTGTAGTGCTTCAATTCTCTTAGCAAGCATTGCAGGTTCTGTCTTAGCAACTTTCGCTGCAACATTTAATTCATTTTCAATTTCATTATAATAAGTAAATACACCATCCGCTGTTAAGGCTTCAATTCTTCTTACACCAGCTGCAACACCTGTTTCAGATACGATCTTAAATACGATAATGTTGCTTGTATTACTTACATGAGTACCACCGCAAAGTTCTTTACTGAAATCTCCCATGGTAACAACGCGAACACTGTCACCATATTTTTCACCGAATAATGCCATGGCTCCAGTTCTCTTTGCTTCTTCTATGGTCATGATATCAGTATGCACAGGAAGTGCAGAAATTATTTCAGCATTTACTATTTTCTCAACTTTTACTATTTCTTCCGCTGAAAGAGCTGAGAAATGTGTAAAGTCGAAACGAAGTCTTTCACTAGAAACGAAAGAACCTGCTTGTTCTACATGAGAACCTAAAACAGTTCTTAACGCTTTTTGTAAAAGGTGCGTTGCACTGTGGTTCTTTCCAGTTGCTAATCTTTTATTTTTATCAATTGTTAAAGTAACTTGTTCAGATACTTTTATCATTCCTTTTGTTACTTTACCTACATGGCCAATCTTTCCACCTTGTAATTTGATGGTATCTTCCACTTGGAATTCGCAATCACTAGTCGTAATTACACCAGTATCCGCTACTTGGCCACCGCTAGTAGCATAAAATGGTGTTTCTTCTACGAAAATTGTTCCCGCTTGTCCTGCAACTAATTCATTCGTAATTTCAGTATCCGTTGTTAAAGCTATAATTTTTGAAGTATAGGAATGATTATCGTAACCCACAAAAGTGGATGTTAAGCTTGGATCAAGTTGTTGATAAACTGTCTCATCTGCACCCATGTAATTCGTTACCGCACGAGCACTTCTTGCAGTTTCTCTTTGAACATTCATTGCCTTGTGAAAACCTTCTTCATCAATCGTAAATCCTTTTTCTTCAAGGATTTCTTTCGTTAAGTCTAGTGGGAATCCATAAGTATCATATAGTTTGAATGCATCATCACCAGATAGAGTAGTTTTTTCATCTTTTACTAACGATTCTTCTAATTCTGCTAAAATACTTAAACCTTGGTCTATTGTTTTATTAAAATTATCTTCTTCAATTGTCAATAATTTAAGGATATAATCTCTTTTTTCTTCTAATTCTGGATATCCATCCTTAGATTCATTAATTACTGTGGTACTTAAGGTAGCTAAGAAGCGATCTTTTATTCCAAGTAATCTTCCGTGACGAGCTGCACGTCTTAATAATCTACGTAATACGTAACCACGGCCTTCGTTGGAAGGTATAATACCGTCAGAAATCATAAAAGTAACGGAACGAATATGGTCAGTAATTAGACGGATAGAAATATCTGTCTTAGTATCTTGCTTATAAGTAACCCCTGCTATTTCACATACTTTACTACGAAGTGCTTTTATCGTATCAACATCAAATATAGAATCAACATCTTGAACTACAGTTGCTAGTCTTTCAAGACCCATACCAGTATCAATGTTTTTATTAGTTAATTCTACATACTTACCATTACCATCGCCTTCAAATTGAGTAAATACATTATTCCATACTTCGATAAAACGATCGCAGTCACAACCTACTGTACAATCTGGTTTACCACAGCCATACTTTTCACCACGGTCATAATAAATTTCAGAACAAGGTCCACATGGTCCTGCACCGTGTTCCCAGAAGTTATCTGCTTTACCAAAACGGAAAATTCTCTCCGGAGCAATTCCAATTTCTTTATTCCAGATATCAAATGCTTCATCATCTTCTAGATATACAGAAGGATATAATCGATTTGGATCTATTCCTACTACATCTGTTAAGAATTCCCATGACCAAGCAATCGCTTCATGCTTAAAATAATCTCCAAAAGAGAAGTTTCCAAGCATTTCGAAAAATGTACCATGTCTTGCTGTCTTACCTACGTTTTCAATATCACCAGTACGAATACACTTTTGACATGTTGTAACACGTTTACGTGGTGGAATTTCTTGTCCTGTAAAATATGGTTTTAATGGTGCCATACCAGAATTAATTAATAATAAACTCTTGTCATTTTGAGGAACAAGAGAAAAACTATTCATTTTTAAATGTCCTTTACTTTCAAAGAAATCAAGGTACATTTTTCTTAGTTCGTTCACTCCGTATGCCTTCACTATATTTGCCTCCTGCGCACTATTTATCATTTCATGTAACTCTCTTGTATTTGGTTAATCATGCTTAAAATTAGAGAGTTTGCTAGTATTTTATTATAAGGATTAAATTTATATTTGTCAATAAAATGTATTCCAGTCCAAATACCTTAAACCAGACAGAAACCATATGGTTATATATTAAATCAGACGAGATTTAATAAGAAGAAAAGATGTGAAAGATAAGCTCTCACATCTTAAAAATAAAATCAATATTATTTTAAATCCAGTAACTTCTTACTTTCTTTATTTTTAATCTGCTGTTTTAGAATATATCTGCTTAATATCTCTTTTTTTCCGTCAAACATACATCCATATAGGAAACCCTTCCCATTTTGTAATTCTGTTGTGTTAATTATTTCACCAACTAATTTTACACTCTTATTTTCAGAGATATTAAGTCTAATCTCACTCGCTATCGTATTCTCTGTCTTAAATGTAAGTATTATCCCCATTCCTGATAAACTAATATCTTTTAGTAATCCTGTAACTTCTAGTGATTTACCATTTTCTTTTATTAATTTTACCACTATCGGCTCGCTGACAAATACTCGATAATCTTGCCGTCTATTTAAACGGCTTGCTTCGAAATTACTTGAAAGGGCATACATGTAAATTCCTTGGTATGTAACCAACTTAAATGTCAAATTACTGAAAATATATATACCATCCTTGGATTTATAAGTTAATGTAGCTTCACTTAAATTTACTTTATCAAGTGGTTCTCCGTTACATTTTATTGCTTGAATACAGATTAAATTCTCCATCTTCATCTGTAGAATCACATTCATACTGTACTCATTATCCTGGAATTTAAATTTAAGTTCTAGTTTTGCTTTATCTGGTAATTCATACAATTTCATCGTCATGCCCTCCCAGTTAAATTTTACCATATTGGATTGTAAAATTCAACCAGACACAACTGTATAAGAATACAACTTACCACATTTTTCTATATTTGTTATCCATGTTAACCATTCCTAGGATATTTTATTAATCTTCGATCGGTCTATTATCTGTTGTTTTATAATGTATCTCCCTAATATATCTTTTAAATCATTAAATTTACAGCCGTATAAATATCCATTATTATTTGATAACTCTGTAATTCTTACTACTTGTCCTAATAATGTAACTTTCCCAACTTCATTCAGATCGACTATAACTTCAATAGCAGCTGCATCTTCTACTCTATGACTCAGAACAATACCCATACCTGCTAAACTTATATCTTTTAAAAATCCATAATGCTTAATTAGAACACCACTTTTTTTAATCATTTTGATAGGCAGGACTTCCTTAACTCCAACACGTATATCTTCTCTACGATTTATACGTTCTGCTATATGTCCACTGGTTACTGCATACATATAAATTCCTAGAAATGATGTCAATTTGAAATTTATCTTTGTAAAAATATATAATCCATCGTCTGATTTATAAATAATCTTGGTATCACACAAATTTACTTTATCCAAATAACAATCATTAACTTGTATTGCTTTAATATATATTTTATCTGCTTTTTTAAACTGCAGATTAACATTAGCAAAATATTCTTTCCCTTGATAACTAAAACGAAGTTCAAGATTAGAACCATCAGGAATATCATTAAATTTCATTGATCCACCCTCCTAATAGAATATTAACACAGCACTATATTAAATTCAACCAACTCAAAATACCTATTTTCGACATAATTTCGTATTTTGTTAAAAAATTACATCTCGTTGATCTTTTAGATATTTTTCTGCATCAATCTCTGATAAGAGTGGTGTTTGAATTTCTGATTTAACATTTTTATAATAAAAATACCCATGCCCTTTACCAATTAAATGTTCTAAGTCTTCCTTATTAATTACAATTTTACTTAAATCGCCATCTTTTGTTTTGAAACATAATAGATTGGTTGCGTTTACTTTGATCTTATTATTTAAAACATAATAGTCTGGACAATGAGTACATAGTATCATATGAATTCCGCAGGATCTCGATAATCGTAATATATGATAGATTAGTTCGAATAGATATTTATTGTATTTTAAATCTTGTAATTCATCTACTATAACAATTTCATATGTCAATTTTGTTTTACTCTTTTTATTATATTGATTTATATCTTGAACTTCTTGATTATGGAATAATTCCAAACGATGTTCCATCTCATTGAATATATTATGCAAAAAAATTTCTGCTTCTTCTATATTTTTTGAGAAGCTAATAACTGATTTGCAATCTTTAAAAATTCCTAATTCTTCACCATTTTTGCAATCTATGAGATGTATTTTCACTTTTGTTGTTACTATTAAATTTGTAATGATAACTCGTACTGCATTTGATATACCACCACCAATGGTACCAGCAATAATTAAATTCGGTTCATCACAATCTAAATCGATAAAAACCAATTTATCATCTTTTAAATCCTGTCCAATTAAGATTGGTATATTACCATCGATAAATTCCTTCTTATAATTAAATAAACGTGGTCGATTATATACTTCTATGGTAAACGTTTCCGCTTTTGTTTTATTTATATCAACTATTTTACCAAAGTGTTGTTCAAAAGCATCTTTATGCTTTTTTATATCACTGACTTTCATGCCATTTGGAAGTTTAAACGTATATAACGTACAGTATTTATTTTTAACTTTTTTTCTTTTTAGAATAGGATATCGATTATTAACACAAAGTCCTACGCTGCGAAACAAGGTATTAAATTCATTTATATTCCAAGCATATATTCCGATGAATACTATACCTACTGCTTTTAATAAAAATATGATGTAATCTAGTGACTCAGTTCCTTCTTGAAATAAAGGAGCCATAAAACCCAAAACAAAACCACATACGTAAGAAAAAATACCATAATAAAAAAAAGTTGAATAGGGATTCTTTTTATTTCCCATAGGATACTCCTTTATTTTTAATAGAATAGTAATTCTGAATGACAATGATATTTAAACTATTTCTTATTAGTAAACTATACAGCTCGTCTATCCTATTTTATGAGATTATGAAAGTGATTAGACCTACATATTATTAATCTTGCAAGGTATTACAGAATCACATATAATAATATTTATTATCTATATGTATTTTTGATTGGAGAAAGAGATGTTAAATTACATATTACAAGGATTATTATTTGGTTTTGCATATGTTGCACCGATTGGTACACAAAATTTATACTTAATTAATACAGCCGTTCAAAAGAGTAAAAAAACTACTTACCAAGTTGCATTTATAACTACTCTTTTAGATATCTCACTGGCACTTTCTTGTTTTTTAGGTATTGGATACTTAATAGATAAATACTTTATATTAAAGGCTTGTATATTATTTTTAGGTAGCATTATTATTTGTTATATTGGTATCAATTTGATACGTACCAAAGCGAATCTATCTTTAGATTTAACTATTGAGAATAATCTATTTAAAATGATAGGGACTTGTTTTGCAGTAACTTGGCTAAATCCACAAGCAATTATTGATGGTTCTTTATTATTAGGTGGTTTTCGTAGTACTTTACCAGATGGTATGTCTAACTATTTTATTATTGGTGTTTGTATCGCATCCTTTATCTGGTTTCATTCCTTAGTAACTTTTGTGTCATTATTTCAAAGTAAGCTTAAGTTATTACTCCGCCGCTTAAATATCATCTGTGGTGTAATACTAATCATCTATGGTTTAAAACTTGGTTATTCATTTATAAGGTTATTTATTTAAAATACATAGCACCTAATAATTCATATTTTGATTACAAATATTAAAATCAATCATAATTTTAATAAAAATAACAAAAAGTCCAAGGTTAACACCTTGGACTTTTGTATTCATACAACTAACTAACTTCTTCATCTTCATCATCCACCATAACTAAATCTTTAAAATCATGCTTCTCAAATTCCTGAATGGATATACGGTTTTTATTCGGGTTGGCATACACGAATGTTTTATCGACATTGTCTACATAGTTTTGAATTTTGTCATTGGTTGCACTAATAATAGCTTGGAAACCTAACTTACGGATTAGACCAATGCAACTACCTACCTTTTCCGCATCCATCTTAGAAAATGCTTCATCCAGTACTACTAATCTTGGTGTTGGACGTCTTCTTACATTGGCTTTTAAGCTAATTCGGTAAACTTGAGCAAAACTAGCAAGTAGAGCAACATACAATGGATTTTGACCTTCACCACCGGAGTTTTTCGATAACATTTTGCTTAATCGCATAGGTGGCATGCCTTCAACTAACTGCTCCATATCAAAGGATAAATAGGTTCTGTAATCAGAATACATCTCCATGTTCATTCTCGCCTGTTCTAATATCTTTGGATCACTGCTTTCTGGTGGCATAAATAAGCCAATTAATTCATTAATCAAGTCACCATAACTTTCATTATGTTGTAGCGAGAACAAATTCATCTGATTATCGTATTGCTTATTTAAATGATATGGATTAATGTCTAAGTTCTCATCCATAAACATATCGTAGAATTTGCCTTCTTCTCCTTTATTTCTGGTAATCACAAATTTATATCGATCCTTACCAAAGTCTAATTGAGCTAAGATACGATTTAAATCATCTTTCTGCTGCATTACTTCCTTAATTGCGTCTCTGATTTTATAGATAAAGTCGGTTTTAAAATGATGGATAGCAACTTTCGCTTGTTCACTTGCCTTATCCATAAATTCATTTAATTTATCACTGCTAAGATTATCAAGAAGTTGATCGTATTCATGGTTATCTCTACGGGTAAGTGAAAAGCCGCGATATGCATAGGATTTTAAGTAACGCTCTCTTAGTGTGATTAAGGTTTCATATTCTTTCGTTGCATTCTTTTCACTAAGTATCTTCTTGTCAGATAAATAGTTTCTAATGCTTTCAAGTTTCCCTTTACCATTCACTTCCATGAATTTACCAAAAGTCTCGTCTCTTTTTTGATCAAATTCAAATTCAGTTTCTTTTTTTATTAAATCTTCGTTTAATCCAATTAGTTCTTGACTAAATCCATAAAGTGCTCTTTTCTTATTACTTAAATCAATATTTGATGATTCTTTCAGTTTTGATTTCGACTTAATGGTTTGTTCTAATTGCTCTTGTTTTTCTTTCCATTTTACAATGTCTTTTTCTTTTAGTTCTTTTATTTTAGTTTCATATTCTTGTTTTTTAAGTTCATTTGCTGGAATATCTTTTATATCTTTTAAGTATTTTTCATACTTGTTAATATCTTCAGAAAAAGCTTCATAATTTAAAACTTCATTTAAAGTTTTTAAGGTAATATCAAGTGGTTTTTTAGTACCTAATAAGGATTCCAGATTTTCCTTTAGTAATACAAGTCTTCTCTCTATAGCTAAACGTCCAATGTATGCATGTTCTGTATAATTACGTGGGTTAATGTGTTGAATCTTATATCCTTGATATAGTACGCAATCAGCCGTAATACCGCTTTTATTTTCACGCAATTTTACGATGGAATCACATTTTATTACCGCTCCTAATAAAAAGTCTGCATAAGCTTTTGCATAATCCACATTTGTAATAATCTCTTCAGCAAGTGCTCCTTTTAAGACCTGTTTTACTTCCTTTACTACCTTTTCAGTATCAACCACTGCCACATTATAATATCTGCCTGGATTCATGGATTTATAGATCTCCATGGCCTTTTTTGCATACTGCGGATGTACCATAAGGGTAAGTTTATTATTACCCATGTAACCTTCTACTGCATTTCTCCAAGTATCATCTTTAATCTCTAGCAAATCTGCTAATATATCTACTTGTATTGGTGTTTCATAGAATTTTTCTAGTTCTTCTGTAATATAATCTTTTGCTTCTAATAATTGTATTGGATATGCTTTTTGTCCACTTTGTAATGTGTTGATTTGTTTTGTTAACTCACCCATCTGGTTAGCCAACTCTTTTATCTTTGCAGATACATCATCTTTATCAACTTGGATATTTGCTCTAGTTGTTTGAATAGCCGATTGCAACAGTTCCATATCAGCAGTTGTGGCATTATATTGAATAAAATCCTGAATTCTATCTTTGTCTTCCTGATCCAAATAATTAGTTAATAACCATACTTTCAGTCTGTTGGCTATTTTATCATAGGAAGATTTGCTTAAGATTAAAAATTCTAAAAGTTGATTCAAAGACATAAGCTCTTTTTCAATGTGATCATATCCACTATTTTGAATGGATATTAAAACGTCATCTCTTTGTTTTTGAAGTTCATCTAATTGATTTTCTAAGGTAGCAATTGTATCATTTAGGGTATTAACATCGCTATCATAAGCTTTTTTATATTCATTTATCTGGTCAACCCTTTGTTTCATTGATTGAATATCAATTTTATCCATGTTGTATTGATATTGAATCGTTTGGTCTTCATAAGTATAGTACGTTTCAAACTGATTATGAATTTCAGATAACATCAATATTTCATTCTTTGTATCTTCTAGCTTTCTCTTTAATCTTGTATATTGCGCTACACTATCCTGCATATCTTCAATATGTATGTCATTTTCAACACAAATATAATTCTTAACAAAGTCTTCCAATTTCATATCCATTTTAAATGGAATTGCTTTTTTAAATAATGCCGGAAAATGTTTTTCATGTAATCCACCAAAATAATTCGCAAACATCTCATTACGAAATTTTTCATTGGTACGACTAATAAAATATTCTTCCTTGCTGTAATTATCTTTCAGATACTCTTTTAATTCATTAATAGAAAGAACTTTTTCTCCGTCACGGTAACAATTTGTAGCAAGTCTTCCCTTGTGCCAAAAGAACATACGATTAACATCATTTACAGAAACATCAACATCAAACACAATACCTATACTTTGATATTTATCCGTATCTGTTTCGTGAAATTCTAAAACAATGGTAGTTGAGAAGTTCTTATTTCTTAAATAACTAGCTACATCATTCTCCTGAACAACCTTCATACCTCTAAGGTATTCAATTAGTGAACGGTCAGAATCTTCTTTGGCTGCTTTATTAAAGAAACCACGTCCATTACTGTCTGCATATAATACAATCTGAAGGGCATCTAATACCGTAGATTTACCACTTCCAGAATGTCCTGTAAAAAAGTTAATATTTTCATGAAAGGACAATACCTTTTCATTAATATAATGCCAATTGTTCAGACACATCCTCGTCAGTGCTTGATAACTGCTCATCGGTATTTTCCTCCTCTTCCCTATATTGTTCAATGATACCTTCGATTAATTGACCACTTAAGATTAGGCTTACAGTAGGGTAAATAATTAATCTGGTTGCCCCATCCAGTTCTCCTAAATCATCCACCACATCAATTACTTGATATTTCTTAAGTGCTGAGATGGTTTTTCTTAATTCTGTTGGTGAGATTGATTTGTTATTCCATAGACGAAATAACTGAAGTTTATCATACACTTCATTTAACGTAGTATAAACTTGGATGGAATTTGATATGGTATTCATTTGCTCATCAAAGATTAATTTCAGCAATAAGATAAATACAGTGGTTAATCTACTTAATTTATCTCCTTGAAGGCTTTGTGTTTTTAAAGCAATAATACCAAATTGCCTATTTTCAATAATGTCAATATCCGCAATCTTAAAGTACTCTCTTAAGAAATCCAAATGTCTTTCACAGATTCGGTACATTTTATTTAGTTGGTATCGGTCTGACTTTTTCTCATATTTTCTCTCTAAAATAAATGTCTGATTGTATAGGTTTTTTATTAATTCTGTTAACTCTTCTTTTTCTTCGTCTAACAGATCATTATAGTATTGAAACATTTTCTATCTCCTGGTTTTTTAATGTGAATTTTTTCTAAAGGTAATTTAAAGATTTCAGATTCATGACTAATCATATAATTAATCTATTTTTTAATAGAATCTTAGCTTTTATTCTCATCATTAAATTCCTGACTCATTGCTTCTTTCTTTTTAAATATAACATCTGGATATGTGTATTTCTCATTTGATATCTTACCATAATCTCCTGGTACTACACGGAACGGACTACTTTTACGAATGCTGTAATCATAAGCTAGTATTAATAGTTCAAAATCTTCGTCATTCTTAATAGGATGTTCACCACTACGATAAACTCCGTTTTCCATCTTTCCTAAAACAAACTGCTCTATTTGTGCTTTACTATACCTAGTTTTATTTCGATTAATATATAAAATATCTTCTTTCGATAATTCTTCTTCTACTATTTCTTCAACTTCAACAGTTTCTTCAAATACTTTTCGCTTTCCACGTTTCTTATAAAGCGATTCTGGTGTAACAATTGTAAAATCATTTATTTGTATCGTATCAGCAGTTTTATTAAGAATCTCTTCTTTTTTCTCTCCACCTAACAAATTTAATAGCTGTATTACATTACCTTTCATACTGTCATCATTACTTAAAAGGTATTCAAGGCGACTTACAGTAGCTCTTACATACTTGCTATGTTCTGTATCAATATGACTAATTCGTCTCTCCATATTGATGATTCCATGCTCTAAACCGTAAATAATCTCCATAATTTCATATTCAATATCTTCTAAAGCTTTTCCCTCTGCCATCATCTTATTTTTTAAAATATTGATGCGATTCTCATCTTCACTAATTAAACGAAGTAGTCTCTTTATATCATTTTTATAAATGTAAAAGTTATCACTGGTTTTAAGTAGACTATATTTTTTATTTACTATAGTCTCAACATACACAGTAAGATGCTCTTGAAGTAATTCTTCGTAATTTTCTTTTTCAAGTAATGCTCCAAAGAAACGATCCATGTTGTGAAGCATGTCCTGCAAGGAACGATTTAATCTAGTCGTATTAATCATTGCTGACTTAAGTAACTCAATTCCTGCTTTCCCATCGTGATAAAAAGAATATATATTGGTATATACATTTTGTATGTAAAGATCCGTATCGTTTGAATCCGGATTTAATAATCGCTTAAATACTTCAATAAACATGGAAGAATAATCAGGAATTACGATATTGGTTTTGAAGGAACTATAATCCTCTACCTTTTTTAACCAGGTAAATCGTATTAATCGATTTAATATCTTAATTGCCATAGGTTCGTATATATCTACGTCTTCCTCTTCATCATCTGCTGATATATCAACAATTCTATTAGAGAAGTATTCCGCTATAAGTTGTACACAGGATTCTCTTGTCAAGAAGTAGTCATTATACAAGTATTCATCGTATATTAACATAAGAGATTCCATATATATATAACGATTTTGGGATTTAAAAAGACTCCAAAACTGCTGCGGTATTTTATGTATTTCTTTCATTTATGTACTTCTCCTTATTTTTCTACTTTTATCTCTAAGATTTACTTATCTTTTTCATAGTTTTTAGTTTATGAATCACTCTATTGATACTAATAAAAAGATACCCTAAAAGCTATTTTAACATATTTTCGGTCTAATAAACACAAAAAATTTGTTTTTCGACTTTCATAATTTTACTAATGCATTATTACAATCATAATTTTATTATTAATTAATTTATCCTTTTAAATCATTAGCATAAAATAAAGAAGACGAGATTACTAAAATATCGTCTTCTTTATTTTATAAATTATTATTTTCCTTTTTTCTATTCTTATTGCCTAAATCAGGGACAAATGCAATATAAAAACCTAAGACAATTCCCATAATAACTGCATTTACTGGGTATCTAATACCAGCGAAATCCAAAAGAAACATTACGATTAAACCTAAAAACGTTGATAGTAAAACAAATAACATTGCATTATAATCTAATTTTATTTTACGGTTGATAAGCTTCCAGAACTTCTTACTCCAAGAATATTTCATGGATAAATTTACAGAAACTAGTCCAGATACAAACATGGCACTAATTTGATATATGATATCTTTCATATAATACCCCTTGTATTTCATGTAATATTACATAATACTAGAACATTCCGTAATCCAATTATTTCATTTATATTATAAAATATGCATGTTTACTATATATATGTTATCAACATGTGAATAAATCTACTTATTATCTTTTAAACCAACTTTTTTCATAATACAATCCCAAGGATTTTTTGCTCCATGTTCTGCCCAATAGCCTATGGCTATTAGCATACAATATAGAATGATTGCTATGACATTCCTAGATATTTGCTGTTTTATTTTATTTCTTTTTGTATCTTTTTTTGAATTTTTCTTCATATTCTTATTTTCTCCCTATATATAAAAAATGATGACTCATTCCCAATAAATTCTTATCCTGGCTCAAAGCAAATCCTAGATTTAGCCACTTATTAAACTCTTCTTCTGGTAAAGCCATAAGTTCTTGTTCTTTACTACTTAATATATTTTCAACACCAGCAAAAGCAAGTTCTTTTAACCCAAATTCATTCATAAAATCTCTTGCTTCATCTATTCCAGTAAAATATGCAGTCGTAAATCCAGTTCCATCACCTTCTTTATTTTCACCATCTTCTAAATAGTGTAATAACTCTTCTACACCATTGTCATATCCATCTAATTCTAATCTTGAGTAACAATCTAGCATTGGAGCATACTTTGAGATAAACGCTGCAATAATGATTCCACCTGGTTTTAGTAGTGCCAAAGCTCCTTCCACTGCTTTCTTACGATCCGATTCCTTAAGTAAGTGATATAATGGCCCCATCAGCAGTATAACATCGTACTTTTTATCAATCGCTTCGAGTTCCAATGCATTTCCCTTTATATATCCAGCTAGGCTAACACCCAACTCTTGTGCTTTTTCCTGTGCAATTTTAATATGATTTCCTGATAAATCTAGTAAGGTAACATCATGCCCTTTCATTGCAAGGTATATCGCATATCTTCCCGGCCCACCACCAATATCAAAAATCTCTAAGTTATTACCTACTATGTATTGATCCATATACCTTCTTGTAATTTCATACTCCACTTTATGACGATCCAAACGTGTCCATTCATTGTAAACATTGTCATACCAGTCTTCTATTTCATTCATAAATATCCCCCATCTATAAAATTTATTTTCCAATCACTTAAAGCTTGTTCATAAAAAAATCTTTATTATCTACCAGTTCATCACAATAGCCACACCAATTAAATTATTCAATATATGTATCAAAATACTTGCAGTTAAATTTTTTGTTTTAACATAGACAAAAGACAAACCAAATCCAAATATCATATAACCTATAATATTAATACTTTCTCCCATTTGCCCATTCATAATTGTAGCCGAAAAAATATGTTGTAGCCCAAATACAAAGGCAGTAATAAAATATGCAAGAAAATGATTCTTTTCGTACAAAGTTCTAAATAATGCGAAACGATATATTATCTCTTCTAGAATAGGACCAATTACAACAACTAATAAACTCATTAAAATGGGATATTCTAGTAACATAGATGTTAAATTAGATTGATTACTATTTGCTATCTTTTCTATCATGAACATTTGTATAAAAATCTGTTTTATAATAGCATCCCAAACGACATTCTGAAGAAGAAATATTACTATAAATCCAATTTTAGTCCATAAAAGAGTTTTCTTGATTTTCTTTAATACACTTTTAATTGATTCAAGTAAAGTTCTTGAAAAGAAAATAGCAACAATTATTATTTCGCCTATAATAATCCACGTTTCATGAACTAATCCCCATAATTTGGTGCATTGTGTAAATACTAGAAATAGACCAATAATCATTTGTTGTTTCGATAAACGTTCTGCAAAATTTATATGCTTAATAGATTCCATTTAACCCCCTAAAGATGAATACATAATTTTCCACCCATTTTATCATAAATGTTTATGCACTACAACTACTAAACCAAAAGATGTTACACACTTAAAGTTGAGTGAATAACATCTTTAATTTATATTTCTTGTTGTAATATTTTTTGTATTTTTATTTCTCGGAGTTATATTCCTTGTTGTTTTATTTTTTGTTGTTATTTATTTTGTTGTTATTTGTTTTGTTGTTATATTATTTTTTTGTTTTAGTTTTTGTTGTTATATTTCTTGTTGTTATATTTTTTGTTGTTATATTTTTTGTTGCTATATTTTTTGTTGTTATTTATTTTGTTGTTATATTTTTGTTTACCTTGTATTTATTTAGCAATACTTCCGCATTTGTTCCATAAAAAATATCATCACGGCCAGAGAGATACTCACATAACTCTTCAATCACATGCCAGTTGTTATCAACATCAAATTCATAGCTATGTCCCCATATGTAAAATACCTGTGGTTTATCTGCTTTTAATTCCACAAATTCTTTTGCCAACTTCATCAAATCAAGATGATTATGGTGACATGTTGCAGGTAATGTTATTAAATCATTTGGAATTTCAAAACCAAACGTACTATGTACCGTTCTAGCATACCCCATTCCACATTCTCTTAAAACACTACAAACATTCGTGTTATATGATCCATATGGGTAAGCAAAACCAACCACTTCCTTCTCAAAGATACGTTCAAGATTTAACTTGTCTTCCATTATTTCATTGTATATAGTCTCTTCATCGAATTCTTCGAGATGTGGGTGTGTTAGTGAATGGGATGCAATTTCATGACCTGCATACAATTCCTTTAATCCTTTGATATTCATTCGTTTAATATTAACACCAGCGTTTATCCACCCATTGGTTCCTGTTTGTATTCCAGAATTAAGATTAAATGTACACTTCATCCCATACTTATTAAAAATTTCAACCAATCGCCTATCTTGTTCTACACCATCGTCATAACTAAAAGTTACTGCTTTCATTTTTCCTTGAAACATATTATGATTCCCTTCTATCACATGTTATTTATTTTATTCTCTGTAACTAATTCTTAATGTCTTAAATTATTTCATTCATATACTATATTACTAATTAATATATTACCACTTTTTCTCTAAAAAACGCAACTATCATTAGAATACTTTATTCAAAAATATGATATGGTAATAACTATTATAGAATAGTGAGACTAAATTACATAAAAATTCTTTCCATTTTAGAACTTTGTGATATAATTGGTAAATAATGTTATATATAATGGGAGGTGTCAATGGATACAGTTATTGCAAAAAATCCAAACAAAAAACTAGATATTGATTTATACATAATAATTATATCTAGTGTTTTAATCGTCGGTTTATACTCTATGTTTCAAAGTAAATTTAACTCATTCTCAAAGGATTCAAACATACCTATAATGATTCGAACAATCGTTAGTGCTCTCTTACAGTTTGGTGTAGCGGGGTTAGGAATTACTATAGTCTCAATCTTACGAAAAGAGAGTTTTATCTCTTATGGATTACGGAGAAAAGGAGCAATATTATCAATATCTTTCTCTTCCTTGTGTTTTGTTCCGTACATACTGTTTATGTTAGTCACAAAGCAAATAGATGGATATCTTCCTTTCCAGTCTGTTTGGGTTATGAAAGATGTATTAGGAAGCAATTTCCCTATTAATATTATTGGAATGATACCAATTGTGATTGCATGGGGATTTTTTGAAGGTTTTAACTATGTTGTAATTAGTGAAAAACTAAATCAGAAATATCCAAGTAAATATAAATGGTTAAACTGGGGTGCTATTATATGCGCCATTCTTTGTATTTTAATCCATGGTATCATCGGGGTTACATTGCAAGGTTTCATAGAAATGGTAACTATTTTAATTATTATTTACGGAATGCTTATGGTAAAAGAGTTTACGAAAAACGCTTGGGGTTGTGTTTTTGTATTTATCTTTTTATGGAATGCGTTTTAATCATTAAATGAACCTATGAATATACATTAAAATCTATAAAAGGAGAAATGAATTTTAAATTTACAATTCATTTCTCCTTTTATTTAAATTATTTTATTATAAATAACGTTCAGATTGCAAATTTAGTATTTTTAGTATACTATATTTACTAAATTTATGTTTTAAAAGGAGCCCTAATGGATTTTAATCAATTAATCTTTACAAAAGAATATGATTTCTTAAGAGACAACGAACATCTTAATAATAAAATTATTTTTTTAACTTTAGGCGGTAGTTATGCTTATGGTACTAACATAGAAGGTTCTGATATTGATATAAGGGGCTGCGCTTTAAATAGTAAAAATGATTTAATAGGAATGGGGAGTTTCGAGCAAGTTGTAGATGAAAAAACAGATACTACTGTCTATTCCTTTAATAAATTGGTCAGTTTATTGATTAATTGTAATCCTAATACGATTGAGATGTTAGGTTGTAAAAAAGAGCATTATATATATATGACTCCAATTGGACAAGAACTAATAGATCATGCCTCAATGTTCTTATCTAAAAGAGCCTCCATATCCTTTCATGGCTATGCAGGAGCACAATTAAGAAGACTTGAAAATAATTTAGCAAGACATTCCTATGAAGATCTAGAAAAAGAACGTCATATCATGGGCTCCGTACAATCAGCTATCAACACTTTTTGTGATCGATACACTGAATTCGATAATGGATCCATCAAACTTCACATAGAAAAGTCAAATAGCAAAGAGCTTGAAGAAGAAATTATGGTAGATGTAAACCTATCTAATTACCCTTTACGTGATTATAAAAATATATGGTCTGAGATGAATGAAATCGTTAAGACTTACGGTAAATTAAACCACAGAAATAGAAAAAAAGATGATTTACATCTTAATAAACATGCAATGCACTTAATCCGATTATATCTCATGTGTATTGACATTCTTGAAAAAGAACAAATAATCACTTACAGAGCCAATGATTTAGAACTTCTTATGCGAATTCGACATGGATTTTATCAAAAGGAAGATGGAACATTTGATAGTAGTTTCTTTGATATGTTAAGAGAATACGAAAAAAGATTGGATTATGCCGAGAAAAATACTAGTTTACCAAAAAATCCAGATTATAAAAAAATTGAAGAGTTTGTTATGAGTGTAAATGAAAGATCTATATTGTATTAGAAATCCAATATAAATGAAATTGATAACATGACAAAACATTAATTATTCATAATAAAATCATTCTAATTAAATTTTAACTTTCTAATTTAACTAGTTTGTAGTATACTATTCCAATAAAATCAAGGAGATGCCCGTATATGCTATCAGAATTACTTACTCACGAAATAATTTGGGATTTATATATCACCAGTTATTCAATCCCCATTGTAAAAACAATAATTGTAATTATATTAATAACGTTACTTGCAAAATACCTTCTTAATCATATACTAACTTGTTTATACAATTTTTTTATTACCACGGGTGACTCAAAACGACTTACTCGTAAGAAGGTTAAACCTGTAAGTTGTAGCTGTAAAATGAAACCTAAATATTATGTAAAAAAAGATGATTTATAATCTTTGCATAATTGATTAAAATCAGATTCTATAAAAAAACCAATAGCAGGAAAAATCCTGCTATTGGTTAAATTGTCTTTTTACTTAAATTCTTAGATTTTCATCTGCTACCTGAATCTAATTAATAGTACATGCGTTTTCTCCTAAAGCCTCCATCAATACCATCTCCTATATTCTGGTTACATATTAATAGTTACCTGAATCATTAAATAGTAAATCCGTTGTCTCCTAAAGCCTCCATCATGCCATCTCCTATATTCTGGTGAAGAATTCAAGCTACTAAGACATTTTATGAATACTGAAACAAATTTGTAAAATTGATATTTCAATTTTAAATCTGCTTTGGTATCCAAGATATATTATGTCTAATTAAATTTTTATTATTCGTTATATTAACATTTTTTTAATAAACTTTTTACCTAACACTGTAGTATAAAAGAAAACCATTTTGCTATAATATAATTAGGTTTTAATGTTACAATAAGAATTATTATTAAATATAGCGAAAGAAAAGAGATGTGGAATGCTGCTAAAAAAAGGAGTTGTCTTAACGGATTTTTTAAACGATGTAAAAAATTGTTATGGAGAAGTTTTATTTGAAACAGAACAAGGAGACTCACTTAATCTGAAATCTGTACTTTCTCAATATTTGTTTTCAGTCATCACAGCTGATAATGATTTGCTGATTCAAGGCCATATTATATGCACGGAAGAATATGATTATTTAAAATTAGAAAATTACTTAGATAAAGGATGATATTAAACGCAAATTCATTTATTCTGTTAATACAATCTTCCTATCCATAAGCAGGATTTACACTATGTAGATAGTAAATTGACTTTCCTTACTTATATATTTCATAAAAAAGCACACTTCAATGAGTGTGCTTAACTTTTATTAACAGTTCATTTTTACATTAAAAGAATCCTGTATAACATTTTTAAATATAGAATGCAATTCTATATATTTTTTATGAACCTCAAGAAAAACATCAGATGCATCTTCACAAGTTGAATCTTTAATATATTCTACAGAATCTTCGATTAAAGCAAGAAGCGATTTTATAATATTAAGTATATTAATCAGTCTTGATATTGAAACTTTTTTATAATAATATATTTCATCTACATTATTTGAAAATACTCTTTTCGGTGAATTTGCCATTAAGGACAATTCTTGAATCGTTTTTTCAAGATAATAACAAGATTCAATTAAATAAAATCTTCGTATATCTACATCTTTAGAATTATCGTTTTGATCTTTATTTTCCAGATACATTTGATAATATGACTCTGCCATCATTACGTAATAACATACTTCATTATCAAAAATATCAATCAAATCTTTTTTATTCATTAAATCTTTACCTGGCTTTATTCTAGATGAGATAAAACTAAATAAGATTCTTATTATCCAGATTAACGGAGCAATTGCTAAAGCTATAGCTACTATACTCCAATAGATGTTAATATGCTCACCATCAAAAATAAAACTACCTGCAACACTCAATAAAGATAAGCAAATTTCTATCATAGCAGTTAATTGTATTTCTTCTGATCTTTTTGTGTTTTTATTAATGCTTTCAATATCTTTCTTTATAGAAAAAGATTGCCATTCAGTAGCATTAAAATTATTTTTCATCAAATCATCTCCTATACATATAGTTATATACCGTATCAACCCTTTCAAATTCATTTAATATTGAATCTATATATTTAAACTTTTTAATATTTCGTAAATTAGCTTTCTCATTATTAAGCATGTTTTTTGGTTGACTAACTAATAAGTCAGAATAACTTAACTTTAAATTATTATGAAGATTAATATAAAATTCGTCTTCCATATTTTTTAATAGTGATGCAGCAAGAGGACGTTTGTTTTTATTTCTATGTAAGATGTAATATATGTATCGGTATGTTCTTTCATACACTTTAGTTCTATATGACCATTCAAAACATTCATGATTTTTTAACCTTTTACCATACACCATATTTTTAACTGATTGATTTGTAGCACCTTTAACCTTTTTACTTAAGAATTTAACACCAGAAATATAATAATTTTTATATTTATGATTATTTCCATAGTGTTCGCCTATAAACTCAATACACTTTTCTAATGCGATATTTTTTGTTTTTGTGTCCCAACAAATTTTTAAATTGTACATTGGAATCTCCCCTTAGTAATAAATTTTCAGTAAATGATAAAATTATACTCTTTCAAATATTATATACCAAAAAAATACAGTTGTGAATATTTTTGTTTAAAACCGACGCTAATATCTTACTAGTTATTTTAAAATAATGACATATTTAAATTTAATAAATGTTTCAATGTAACTTTACCCACCATCCATTGTATTATTTTTCGGTTGAAATCGAACCTTGATGTTGTATCATAAAACCTGTAAAATAGGCATTTCTTAACTTATCATCTTACTTTGACCAACACTTTATATTATTCGTCAACTAAAGTTTTTTAATTACTTTTTGATTATTCATATATTTTAAATCAATATTTTAGCCAAATTGATTTAATAACCAAATAAATTCAACTTGACTATTTACTTGTATATTGGAAATACTTAGTTGAGGTGTTTAAATGGAAATATATATAATTTATGCAATAATAATTCTGTGGATATGTCATAGACTTAAAGTGATTAAGTTTTCACATTTTAAAATTCCAGATAAAACAATCCAACAAATAATTGGAGATATTGGAGAAAAGAAAGTTGCAAAAGAATTAAAGAAATTAAATGATGAATATATTATTGAGAATAGCATAGATACTGAATACGGAATTAGACTAAGTGGTTTACAAATCGATCATATAGTAAGACATCCTAAA
>JARBTX010000167.1 GCA_029239975.1 Anaerocolumna sp. | reverse complement strand
TGATATTCTCCTTATATTTAGACTTTATTTATAGGCAATTGGGAAACTTCAGATTTGTGATTATTCAGCTTCCAATTAATGCAATTTAATAGCTGAATCTTGTCCGTAAGGGCAACTGAAACTATTAAATTCGTATTAATTGTATGCTAAATTCGATTATCTATTTGTTTCTCAATTTCCTAAAACTTTTATTTATGATACGGCTGATTTGTATTAATTCGATAGCTTCTATATATTTGTTCTAATAATATTACACGCATTAGTTGATGTGGAAATGTCATTTTTGAAAAACTTAATTTAAAATCTGCACGTACTAATACATCGGGACTTAATCCTAAAGAACCACCAATAATAAAGGTAAGATGACTTTCTCCATTTATCCCTAATTGTTCTATCTTTTCAGCCAATTGTTCTGATGAAAACATAGAACCTTCAATGGCAAGAGCTATTACGTAAGATCCTTCTTTTATGTATTTTAGAATTCTTTCGCCCTCAGTCTTTTTAATCTGATTTTCTAAAACTTCACCAGCAGAGTCGGGTGTCTTTTCATCAGCCACTTCTATAATTTCTAACTTACAATAACGACTTAATCTTTTTGAATATTCATCCATCGCTAATGTAAAGTATTTTTCTTTTAATTTTCCTACACATAGTATTGTAATTTTCATTTTGCTTTTTTATTCTCACCTATATATTCGTATAGTACACCATTCTTTACAACTTTTAATTTCTCCCCAGTAAAACCTCTTCGTCTTAACTCTCTTTGAAAGTTAAACAACATAAACCCATGAAATACAATTAGTATATTCTCATTTGTCCAATCTATTCTATCTAAAAAAGCATTTATTCTTTTTCTTGTACCTATTACTGTTTCAGGTTGACTCTTTGATTTAAAATACCATGCAAGTCTTCCACATATATGCCATACTTCAAAAGGAAGCTTTATTCGTTCTGTATGTATAAATGGTGCATTATCTACTTCTCTTAGTAATTTGTCAATACACAAGTTACCACTATATACTTCTTTTGCTGTTGTAATCGCTCTTGGTAAATCACTTACATAGCAAACATCCCATTCAATTCCATACATTTCTACTTGTTTTTTGATCACTCTAGAAGTCTCGTATCGTTCTGACCAATCTCTAAATTCCTTTGATGTCATCATCTTTTTGTGTGGGCAGTTCACTTTAAAATGTCTTAATAATCCAATTCTCATTTTATCTCCTATGTTTGTCCGTCCTAACAAAGAACCTCTTTACGTGTTTTCCTCTATCTCCTTTGAATACAAATATTTTAACTATTTTTTCTACTAAATGCAAGAAAAGTTTAATATCTATACAAGTTAATTCTTTTGAAAATTCCGGAAAATAGTATCCATAATAAATATTGCTAATGCTATCATACCTGCTATTTGCATTGTTTCGCTAAAATAAAATGCAGCTAGTGCATTATCATTGGTTAAAATACTATAAACAATTCGGTACATCCCAACTCCAGGTACTAATGGCAAAATACCAGCAATTAAAAAAATGGTAACAGGTGCTTTTTTTAATCTGGCATAGCTATGTGAGACCAATGCTACCACCAAAGCAGCCAAAAACATACGTGAAACAGAACTTAACCCTGTTTTTTCAAAAATAAGATAAATAAACCAACCTATGGCACCAACAATACCTGAATATGTTAAAAACTTTTTAGGGACACCAAATGTAATCGCTACAGAAACTACAGCTATAAAAGCACCAATTACTTGAATTAAAATCATAAAATGACACCTCCAACCATGATGGAATACCAAGCAATACCAATACCTATTCCAGCAGCAGTAGATGCTGCAGATACAAAAGCTTCTATTGCCCTTGCACCACCAGACATATAATCTCCCTGCAATGTATCTCTAATAGCATTTGTTATTGCGACACCAGGTAATAAGGGCATAACTGATCCACCTATTAGTGTATCCAGTTGAATCGAATCCCCTAATAGTCTAAGAAAAATCATACTATTAAATGCAATTAAGATGGATGAACCTAAATTTTTTATAAAGTTACTAATTTTTACCTTTTTAGTAGCTAATATAACTAACACAATAATACTACCATTTAAACCTGCGATTAGGCTATTCAACCAATCCCCACCTAATAATATTGTAAAGGATAAGGAAGCCAATATAGTGCAAATATTGTATGCTACATTACTGTAGTGTTTTGATGTTTTAATATTTTTAAGTTTTTTGAAAGCCTCATCTAGCGTAATTTCTCCATTACATAGTTGCCTTGAAATATTATTTGCTTCATATATATTATCTAAATTAGTTATTCTATTATCAACTCTCTTTATTAAAGTGATTGCATCAATGCTAGAATCCCCTAACGTTATAAAGATACCGGTTGGAGTTACAAATGTTTCTGTTTTTTCTAATCCAGAAATTTTTAAAATCCTACTCATAGTATCTTCCACTCTATATGTTTCAGCACCACCAATAAGCATTATTTCGCCAGTTAACATAGCTGTATCAACTAGTAATTTATAGTTCATGTGAATTACTCCTTTTGTTTAGCAGATATTAAGAACTGTTAAAATGAGCCAAATATGAACAAAAATGTTAACAATTTATTTTTATTATCTTCATACTTTACTCATATTTTAAAGTTATAATGAGATAAAGAAAGTGAATTTATGCTTCACTCTCTCTCCTCCCCCATATTAATATAAATTTGAGTAGGCGATAAATGTGTTTCATTTATCGCTTTTCTCCTAAAAAAGTTAAGGACAAGTCATACACTTTTGACTCGTCCTTAACTTTATTTATCTATTTCCTCTAAATCCACATCTGATGCATCAATATCTATACTGTGTAAAGTTCTTCTCTTCCTTCTTGATTCTTCGGAAGCAGTCATGATGAAATCCTTTATCACACTGGCATTCTTGATATGTAGTAATTTAAGTTCCGGATGAGTCGTATCACCAGTATAACAGGTTACAGTTCCTAATTTAAATATTCTTTCCATAAAGCTCTTTGTTAATTTAACGTCCTGTACCTTATACATAAATGCATCATCGACAGTAATATCAAGAAAACCACTTGTAATCGTTAGCTTCTCATCTGTTATCGTATAAGTAGTAAAACAAATGGGTAATGCTAAGAACTTCGTTCTTTTCTTCTCTACATAAATCATCTTGTTGCTCCTTTGGATTATATATATTATTTATTTAGATCTATAATTGTTGTTTTATCTTGATACCCAATTGTTACATTCGCTTTTGACAAATCGGTACCCTTTTTTACATGAAACACAATTACTGCATTTGTTTTTTCTCCAGGATCAAGATCAAGATTTATATATTGAATGTCGTTCATTAATAGTGTCATCATTGGTCCATACACTGTTCCATCCAAATTTAATTGATATTCTAAACCTGATTCAATAAGATTAAAGCTTTGTTTCTTTTTAGAATTATTTTTAATTTCAAAATTAACAACTACTAACTGTTTTCCCTGTGATGATTCAACGACAAGATATCCATCTTTCTCAGAATAGCTATCATATGTTTTATACTTTGTATAACTAATATCAAAACTATCTTTTTTAATTTGCTTAAACAAGCTTTCTAAACTAACAGTACTTTTTTCTTGGTTTTCTGTATCATCTTGTTTTGTTTCATCACTGTTTGATACCTGGTTATCCGTTTGGCCATTGTCTACTGTTTCTGAATTACTATCGGTATCTTGTACTTCTTCCCTTGTTTCAGATTCCTTTATATATTCGGGGTTAATCAATGCTTCTTCATAATTCTTATCATACTTTAATAAACTTCCAGCCATATATTCCGCTAACATGTCACTTTCTTGATCTGATAATTCCGTTAGCTTAGCGCAGCCTGTTAGCATAAACCCACACAGCAATACGAAACATAAGAATAGTTTTTTCATTAACGTTTCCTCCTGTAGTAATCTATTATACATCTACATAATACCACTAATTGTGTAATTCGGCAACGATAATCTGCATTTCTTACATTATTTCTATTCAGTTTTCGTATCAAGTTCAAACCAGAATTCAACACCGGTTTCATGATTAATTACACCACATTCTTGATTATGGGAAGTCATGATCGCTTTGACAATAGATAACCCAATTCCACTTCCACCATATTCTCTTGTTCTGGCTTTATCCACTTTATAAAATTTAATCCATATCTTATCAATGTCTTCCACTGGTATATTTGCTCCAGTGTTAAAAACAGCTATACGAACAACATCGTCCTTTTGGATTAATTTGATTTCGATAATTCTTGGATCATCCACATGATTTAGCGCATTACTAATATAATTAGTAACAACTTCTTCAATCATATACTCATCTGCCCATACATAAATTGGTTCTTTATAATCAAAATATAAAAGAATCTCTTTTTGTTGAAATAATATATCAGTAGATGCCAGTACAGATTTTATTAGTGCCACAATATCAAATCGCTCAATATTCACGGTATTTTTACCAAATTCAATTTGATTTAACGAAAGTAGCTTTTTAACCATATTGTTCATTTTCCTTGCTTCATCCACAATAACTTCGCAATAAAATTCCCTGCTCTCTTCGTCATCATTGATGTTATCCTTTAATCCTTCAGCATAACCTTGAATCAAAGCAATTGGTGTTTTTAATTCATGAGTAACATTGGATAAAAAGTCTTTGCGCATTTCATCAATTTGAATTTTATCTTGAATATCAGACAATAGCTCATTATTCGCTACCTTTAGTTCTGAAATCGTACTTTCTAACTTTTCTGAAAGTATATTTATACTTCCACCTAACTCACCAATTTCATCCTTTGTATTAACGTTATATTTTACATCGAAATCCAAATCACTCATTTTTTTTGCAATTCCTGCCAATTGAAGAATTGGTTTTGTGAATCTTTTACTTATATAAAACATAATAATCGTTCCAATAATAACAGCTATTACACCTACATAAGATAAAAACTTATTCGCAATGATTACACTTTCATGCATACTCTCAAGATTTGTACGCATTAGAATAATATTATCTCCATTCAAAATTCCAAATAACTCAACATAATTGGATTCTAATCTAGAATCGAATATTTTATATATACTATAAACATCTGTAGAC
>JARBTX010000082.1 GCA_029239975.1 Anaerocolumna sp. | reverse complement strand
TCTGTTGGATTGATAGTCACACGCTATTTTTGTTAATCTAATATGTGATAAACATCACTAATGCAAAAGGGCGCCGCACATTTAGTGCGACAGCCCCAATAGGATACGTTTTAAGGTTTTGCTGTATTATTAGTTTTTTCAGGTGGTACATCACCTTTTAAGCCAAATACTGCTCTCGCACTTTCGGCTTGTGGATCATGTTTTACATGTTTTGAATGAAATGTTCCATCTTCTTTTTTGTGATTTCTTGTACTTTTCATTTTACTATCTGTCATAATACCCTCCATTTTTTATACACTGAGCATCCTAGTATAAGAACAAATCTATTATATGAAAAATTATTATTTCACTTAAACTTGAGTTCTATAACTGAGAATCCTAGCGTCGATACACATAGTCATTACAGTACTAGTATGTCACCTTTTAGATATCTCATGCAATTAGATAGTGTACACCTTTACATCACATGATTATCTAGGTAATCGATAATAAGGTATTCTTTTTTGTTCAACAAATCCTAGCTTTTCTGCCAATATTTTAGAACCTAAATTCGACGCATTACATGACCATACTGGCTCATATCCTGCTTGCAAACAATAATCTATAAGTTTCATACATACTAAAGTGGCATATCCACATCCTTGATATTCATTTAAAGTTTCTATACCAATCTCTATTTTATTTTCTAATACTACAGATGAAAAAGCAGTCGACACTGGAGTATTATTGCCTTTGAGTAACGTAAATCCAATTCCAGAGTTGACAAAATCATATGATTTATCCCAAAAATATTTTGGAATTACACTTCCTTTTAATATATGAAATATTTCTTCATTTGTTTTTACAATAATCTCATCTGATTTCATGAATCTATGTTTTTCTTTATAAACCATATATTTATCTACCTTAAAGCAAAAATTTATTCTCATATATTTTATAATTTTTTCTTCAAAATTCATTAATGTATTCACATTTTGATCTGGATTATACTCTATTAAATTATTGTTTAGTATTGCATCTATTTTATTCGCTAAAAACATGGGATAAACTTGTAACCATTCATAATGTTTTCTATCTTGGTTTTTATTTAACAAATATGTTAAAAACCAATCATTAAATTTTTCATTCTCACTTTCTCCATATAGTAATGACATGCCATAAGGATGCCTAATATATATGGATGCTGGATTTTCTTTCTTGTCTGCATATACCTGACCTTCTACTTTTCTCTCCAATACGGATAATGCAAAGAGTGTATTTATATCAGCAAACTTTATTTTATCCGTATATAACTTATAATTCATCTCATCAACCTTAATCATATTTATGCTCCTTTATTATGTACTACATTCTTTTGTACTCAGTCTTTTTATAATCTATCTTTTATCCCCATCTTTATATATTACGTCATTAATACTCAGACTTTATTACTCTGTCTTATTCCTTTTTTTAATCCATTTTTTTTAATCCATGTTTTTTAATCCATCTTTTTATACTCCATCCATTTGTAATCTACAATTAATACTCGATGTTTTATAACTTATCTTTTATACTCTGCAGATTAATAAACTATTTTAGTACTCTGACTTATTGTTCTCTGTCATCTTATAACCCGTATATTTATTCTTCTTGTATTCTTATAAAACTAATATATAATAGAATAAATCATAGTACAATATCATCAAATAATATCTGTACTAGTACAGATTGAAAGGGGAGTTGTTTGCTTGGATAAAATGCAAGAAGTAAAAGATTATATAAAACATGAAATAAACCAAGGCTCTATAAAAAAAGGACAAAGGTTACCTAGTTGTAGAGAGATAGCGAAACTACTTTCTGTAAATAAGATCACCGTGAATAAAGCATATAAATCCTTAGAAAACGATCATTTACTCTATTCCATTCCAAGAGGGGGTTATTACTACATAGGTAATGATGATAATTCAATTATTCCAAATAAATTCTTTGATTTTAGTACGGTGAAACCAGATCCGTCCTTACTTCCTTATCTTGCATTTACTCACGCTATGAATCATGCTATTGAAGAACATAAACATACGCTATTTGATTATGAATCTCCTATGGGTTTTCTACCTTTAAGAGAAACTCTTATGGAAAAATTAAAGGAAAATGGTATATATACATCAACAAATCAGATTATGATAACAAATGGTGCGCAAGAAGCCATTTATTTATCGTTAAAAACTCTATTTCAAAATCCATCCTGTGGAAGTCTATTAGTAGAATCACCAACCTATGGACTTGTTCTTGACATAGCAAAATCATTACATATTAATTGCATTGGAGTTACAAGAGATCAAACAGGTATTAATACAAAAGAATTAGAACAGATATTAAAAAATGAAAAGATAAAAGCTTTTTACATTATACCAAGACATCATAACCCAACAGGATACTCACTTTCTGAAAAGAATAAAAACAGTATTGTGAAATTATGTAGTTTGTATCATGTAACGATTATTGAAGATGACTATCTTGCTGATTTAGGAATTGATAAAAGAAATCTACCTTTGCATTATTATGATACGAATCAGATTACCTTGTATATCCGAAGCTTTTCAAAAACATTTATGCCCGGATTACGATTAGGTGCGGTAATTATGCCGGATATACTCATATCTTCCATGAAAAGTGAAAAATATTTACAGGGATTAAATACATCTAGTTTATCACAAGCTTCTCTCGATTTTTTTATCCGCTCAGGTATGTATGATAAACATATAAAAAAAGTGAATATCTGTTATCGAAAAAAATTAGAAAAGGCAAGACAAATTTTATCTTCTATATGTTTTGATGAAATAAGTTATCATGTACCAAACATAGGTTTATTTATATGGATTATGCTCCCTGAAAGTGTTTCAAGCCAACAAATCATCAAAAAACTAGCACAGAAAAACATTCTTGTAAGCTCACCTAACCAATTTTATTTAAATCATCAAAGGAAAAAATCCATCCGATTATGTATCTCTGGCATACCTATATCAGACCTATCTTCTTTAAAAATGATTGTTGATGAGATACAATATGACTTGTGTCAGAACTCGATTCCTGTGAAATAAACTCTTGATTACTACTAGTAAATTTATTATTAATTAAACTATAAAATAAAGGGTTGTTACAATTAGCAACAACTTCTAATAGATTAGGTGTGTAAAAATCTATTCGTAGTTGTACTTGTGCTATTTGCAACAACCCTTTAAAAATAATTCTAATTATTTTATTCTCTATATAAATCTTATATTTTATTAATTGATATCCTAATATGCTAATACTTCATGGCCATTCTCCGTCACTAGCACCATAATCTCCCATTGAGCTGATGGTTTGCCATCATCGGTGTAAACCGTCCATCCATTTTCGTCATCCACATAGATCTCATCTGTTCCCGCGTTCACCATAGGTTCAATCGTAAATATCATTCCAGGTACCATTAACATTTCAGTACCTTTCTTAGTAATATAACTAACCCAAGGTTCTTCGTGAAATGCTACTCCTACACCATGACCACCTATTTCTTTTACGATACTATATCCATGTTTTTTGGCATGTTCATGTACCGCTTCTGCCATATCACCAAGAAATCCCCACGGTTTTACTTGTTCAAGTCCTAATTCAATACATTCCTTAGTTACCTGGACTAATTTTTTCTTTTCTTCATTTACATTTCCAACACAAAACATTCTAGAAGAATCGGAATAATATCCTTTATATATGGTCGATACATCCACATTAATAATATCCCCATCCTTTAATATCTCTTTCTCTGATGGTATGCCATGACATACTTGCTCATTGATTGAAGTACAAACACTTTTAGGAAATCCTTCAAAACCAAGTGGTGCAGGTATACCACCTAGTTCCTGCGTTTTTTTAGCTATGAGTCTATCAATTTCTTCCGTTGACATACCAACCGTTATGTGTTCAGAGATATAATCAAGAATCGCTATATTTACTTTCCCACTCTCTCTTATACCAATTATTTGTTCTGGTGTTTTTATGATATGCCTTGGTGGTACAATATGTCCTAATCTTTTTGCTTCCATTATTTTATCATCAAACGTTGCATGACAACTTTTATACTTTTTATTACTACCACACCAACATGGGTCATTTCTTCCAATTTTACTTAACATACTAAGCCCTTCTTTTTCATAGATTCATTCTAATAGAATTACGATGTTATCTGTCCTTTATGTTTTCGATATTGATATGGAGTACAACCAAATACATTAGCAAATGCTCTTGTAAAGGCTTCTTGTGAAGAAAAGCCATATTCTAGTGCTATATCAAGAAATCTTTTATTGGAATTTTCCACTTCAATAGCAGAAAGACTTAGCTTTCTTTTATGTTTATATTGCTTAAAGGTCATACCTACATGCTCATGAAATTTTATAGAGCAATAATAGGGTGAATAACCTACATTTTCAGACATTTTTTCTAGTGTTGGATTATCTTTTATATGATTATCCACCCAATCAATCATCATTTCTATTGTTTTAACAGACAAATAAATCACCTCTCTGATATCATACCACTTTTTTATCTAAAAAACTTGATATAACTTGTAATGTTTTATATTTCCAACTATAAATTGTATTTCATGTAACACTATTTCTTTTTTATAAATCTATTTATATAAATCAGCCGCAATTTTGGTAAGTTCCTTTAAATCAATCACTTCATATTGATTGTTTAATTTTTTCACATATCCATTCTCAATAAATGAATTCAATGTTCTAAGAAGATGCCTGTAACTAGTACCTAATAATTCAGCTATTTCAGTCAAATTTTCTTTAAATATAATATGGTCTTTGTCATCACTTTTTGTATTTTTACTAACAACTAACATGTAGCTTGCTAATCGACTATCTAATGGATAAAGAAGATTGATGGAACCATTTTTTGAACATCGATTTAATTTTTCTCCTAAGGAATTACAAACAAACCTTAAAAATTTTGCATCATTTAATAAATGTATTCTTGCTTTATCATATGCAATCCCTATACAATATACGTCGTCAATTGCTTGGACATTCGTTTGTGCATATTTGCTACCTACAAGTTCTACATCACCTAAAACACGAAAGTTTTGATAGAAACATAATAGCAATGATTTTCCATTGCTTAATGTAGTATAAACTTTAGCTTTACCTTCAACAAAAAAATAAATATATTTTACTTCTATAGATTCCTTGCATATATGATCATTTTTTTTAAACAGAAATAATTCCATATAAGAAGTCATATCATTGGTAAATATACTCTCAATTCCATGTATCTTAATATAATCATTCATTCGTTTCTTATCATCAATTTTAATCGTATAAATCCTCCATTCTCATGACACCCCATCTAACCTATCTATGTCATTATAAATTTGCAAAGTGAATTGAATCGTTACTTCGTGAATACTTATAATTTTTCACTCTAAATATATTTTTTAACTTTTCTTCTTATAATATGACATATGTCATACCAACATGCAACCTCTTTGTGTTAAATTTTAAATATCGTAAACGAAGGGAAGGAAAAAAATGAATAATATTATCTCAGCATTAATAGGTATTTTAATTTCAGTTATGATTATGTTCAATGGAACTTTATCAAATGTATTTGGAAACTATGTTTCAGGAACAATCATTCATATTGTTGGACTCATATGTGTTCTATTTATACTATTAATCACAAAATCAAAATTAAAAATAAAGAAGGGAATCCCATTATACTTATACAGTGCAGGTGCAATTGGTGTATTTACTGTACTTTTTACTAATATAAGTTTTTCTGTTCTAGGTGTATCCATTCCGGTCGCACTAGGATTATTGGGTCAATCAATAGCATCCATCGTTATAGATCATTTTGGTTTACTTGGAATGAATAAAATAAAGTTTCATAAAAAGAAATTTATTGGTCTTTTGTTAATTGTCGTTGGCGTAATTTTTATGGCCATTTTTTAAGGAGGTTTCGTATGTTTTTCATTGCAATAATATTATCTATACTATCTGGTGTAACCAATGTAGTAGCTAGAATTATCAATGCTAATCTAGCTAAAATAATTGGGCTATTTCAAGGAACATTATTTAATTATGTAATTGGTTTATTGGTATCATTGTTGTTTTTACTATTTAATTTAAATTCTATGGATTTTACATCTACTACATTTTTATCCGTTCCAATTTGGGCTTACCTTGGTGGAATGTTAGGTGTAATGGTAGTTGTAATTTCTAACTATCTCACTCCTAGAATATCTGCATTTTATTTAACCTTGCTAATGTTTATAGGACAATTGTTTGCAGGAATTATAATTGATTATGTTGCTTCAAGCGAATTATCTATTGGTAAAATTATTGGTGGTATTTTTGTTTTAGCAGGATTATCTTATAATTTATATTTTGACAAGAAGAACGTAGACACGGGATTAAGTGTAAATGATTAAACGATCAAATAGATAAAATTTAATTTTAAAAACAATAACGATTTATTCTTGTACCGAAATTTCTTTTGCATATAGATTATTTAAAATGGCATACTAAATTGAAGTAATAGTAATGCTTATTGTCGATTGCTCACGACTTCGATTATCGAATCTAAAGTTTGCAATCGTCTATACGATTTTTAAATAAATGTGGGAGGAATGCTTATGGGAAATATACTAAATAAATGGAATCAATTAAGCTTAGTAAAACGTATCATAATTGGCCTGATTGTCGGTATTATCTTAGCAGTTACAATACCTGATATAGCAAAACCTATTATAATTTTAGGATCACTATTTGTTGGCGCATTAAAAGCAATTGCTCCTGTACTTGTTTTTTTTCTAGTTATGTCAGCCATATCACAACATAAGAGTGGGCATAAAACGAATATGAAAGCAATCATTGTACTGTATCTTTTCGGTACATTCCTTGCGGGCTTAACTGCTGTAATTGCATCCTTTTTATTCCCAGTTAATCTAACACTTGCTGCTAGTGCAGAGAATGTATCTCCACCAGGTGGTGTGGTAGAAGTTTTAAAATCATTAATGCTAAATGTTGTAGATAATCCTATCAGAGCACTCTATAATGCAAACTATATTGGTATCTTAGCCTGGGCTGTATTACTCGGTTTTGCATTAAGATCTGCACCTGATTCAACAAAAATAATGTTAGTTAATTTTTCAGATGCCACATCAGATATTGTAAAATGGGTTATAAACTTAGCTCCATTAGGGATTATGGGTTTGGTTTTTGATTCTATTGCTACCAATGGTCTCACCACATTACTTAGCTACGGTAAATTATTAATACTTTTAATAGGTTGTATGCTTTTTGTGGCATTAGTGATTAATCCAATTATTGTATATCTAAACATTCGTAAGAATCCATATCCACTAGTTTTCAAATGCTTAAAAGAAAGCGGTATTACGGCTTTCTTTACCAGAAGTTCAGCTGCCAATATTCCTGTAAATATGAGTTTGTGTGAAAAACTTGGACTAGATAGAGATACGTATTCTGTATCTATTCCTTTAGGTGCCACGATTAATATGGCTGGTGCAGCAGTTACAATATCTGTTCTTACTTTAGCTGCGGTTCATACTCTAAACATAGAAGTTGATATTGCAACAGCATTTATTTTAAGTGTATTATCTGCGGTTTGTGCTTGTGGCGCATCTGGTGTAGCGGGTGGTTCATTGTTATTAATTCCACTAGCGTGTAGTTTATTTGGTATCCCAAATGATATAGCTATTAAAGTAGTTGGAGTTGGTTTTATAATTGGTGTTTTACAAGATTCCTTTGAGACAGCACTTAATTCATCAACAGATGCTTTATTTACCGCTGCTGCTGAATTCAACGTATGGAGAAAAGAAGGAAAAGAAATTAATATTAAATAGTTCAATAAAATTAAAACGATGTGTTGAATAATACAATATTTATTATTATAAAAGGATTAGGTATTAATAAATACCTAATCCTTTTATAAGTTCTTACGTTATTTAGCAACTCCATTTTTTAATTGGGTTTAGTTTAAATTATCTTATCTTTACCTACCTACTTTTTTACACACTGGTGCTTGGATTTCAGTTAAATATTCTGATGAATCAGATACGCACCAAGGACCTTTGTGGTAAATTGCTCTAGTAGGCCCACACATCTCGTAATGATTGGATGATAGCCATACACCTAATTGATGATACGCTAAACTCATTTCTTCAAATGGTCCTTTATGAAAAATTACAGCCATTTCAGATACTTCGCCTAGTACTTTTTCTTTGATCCGATCTGTTTCTACTATCGTCTCATTAACACACATGGTTACTTCTACATCCACGTCACTTTCTTTAAAACCAGTATCATGATAAATAGCATAACAAGGAGCAAATGTCTTTATATTATTTTTTTCTATATAAGTGTTTAATTCATCCCATAGCTTTCCTTCTGCATTATAAGCAGTTATTATATCTCTAAGAGAAATCACTTTATAAGCAGGTACATTTTTAATGGAAATATCATAATTCATATTTATATTCTCCTTATTCATAAATTTAATTAAAGATTCAACTCTTAATAATTTTTCTTTTTCCTGTTCAATTGTTTCAGAAATTACTCTTTTACGATTCTCTAATAAAACTATTATCTGTTTTGTATCCAAGTCCTTTTCTAAAAGATTACTAATTTCTGATAATGAAAATCCCATTTCTTTTAAAACTATGATTTTGTTTACTGTAGCCATCTGGTCAACAGAATAGTATCTGTAACCTGTGAAGTTATCAATAGATATTGGTTTTAAAAGCCCGATTTCATCATAATGTCTTAACATTCTTACTGAAATCCTTGTAAGTCTTGAAAAGTCGCCTATCTTAAACATTGTACCTCCTAATTTACTGCAATCCGGATTGTAATACTACTTTAAACCCTACCATAATGTGAGAGTCAATAAAAAACTGCAACTTTTTTTAAAGTTGCAGTTTCTGTATTTTTAACTCTAATTTTTATTATGACTATAATACTAAAATATTACATTAGATTAGAATATTAGTCAACTAATACCCTAAATACAATTCATTTATCATTTTCAACATTGGCAATTATTTCTGTAACATAATTGGGAAGCTATTATTACAATTAAATAATTATTTCATTAGTTCGTAATATATTGTTGATATCTTTTGTAATCTGCTTCCATGCATTCAAGAGATACTATAATACCATTCTCCTCATATGAAGTTGATTTAATTGATGCATTATCATATAAATAGGATAATATATCTTCTCTTCCGTAAGGGATATGCATAATACATTGAATATAATGAGTTAAAACTTTTTTCTCAATAACGCTTATTAAATTCTCTAATCCAATCCCTTTTTTTGCCGAAATATATACTGAGTTATCATCTTCAGGTTTTGTATTTTCTTCTGCTAAGTCGATTTTATTATAAGCATAGATAATAGGAATATCTTTTACACCTATTTCCTTTAGAGTCTCATTGGTAATATCAATTTGTTTTTTGTAATCTGGATTTGAATAATCCACAACATGTATCAACATATCTGCTTCTAAAGCTTCTTCAAGAGTGGAACGAAATGCCTTTACTAATTGATGTGGTAATTTACTGATAAATCCTACTGTATCCGTTAATAAAAATGATTTATTGTTCGGTAACTTTATATTACGAACTGATGTGTCTAACGTAGCAAATAACATATCTTTTTCAAATACTTGCTTTTCAGTAGCTTTATGACATATATCTAGCATAGCATTCATTATCGTTGATTTACCAGCATTGGTATACCCTACTAAAGCAATTACTGGTATTTCAACTTTTTTACGTTTGTTACGTAAATTTTGTCTTTTTACTACTAACCCGTCAAGTTCCTTTTGTAATATACTGATTCGCTCTAATATTCTTCTACGATCTAACTCTAATTTTGTTTCACCAGAACCTCTGTTGATAAAACCTTCACCACCACCTTGATGCCCAACAGAATCACCAAGTCCTGATAATCTTGGTAACATGTATTGAAGTTTAGCCATTTCAACTTGAAGTTGTGCTTCCTTTGTTTTTGCTCTTATTGCGAATATATCCAGTATTAATACAGTTCTGTCAATTACTCTACAATCAAGCATCGCTTCAAGATTTCTGATTTGTGAAGGTGATAATTCATCATCAAAAATAACCATATCACTTTGTTTCTCATGCATAAAAACCTTTAATTCTTCCACTTTACCCTTACCAAAATAATGGGAATTATAGATACGGTCCGATTTCTGAGTGATTTCACCAACTACATCAATATCACATGCTGCTGCAAGATTCTTAAGTTCTATCATAGAATTATCAAAATCTTTATTATTATTAATATTAATACCTGCTATTATTGCTTTTTGTTTTTGTTCCATAAATTTTCCTCCATTCAAATAAACACAAAACTACTACCTGTGTAAAATGAGAGGTCAAAATTCATGGCAAAAAAAGCAACATAGTCTGATTATTAACGTAAAATTCAAGTTAATAAGTTATGGCTAATTACTGCTTTCAACTCTGATTATATATCTATATATAATTTTAGATACAAAAAAAGAGAGTAGATTCATCTCTCCCTTAAACGTATCACATATTTATACCGTTATTTAGGTTTCTTAAAAATAGATAGACCAATCCCGTTGCTCTACACAGATAGAGCTTTAATCACTATTTAATTAGTTATTAAAAGAAACTGGGATTCGAATACGCATTTTAAGCAACCCTCCATTCATTATATTAAATACATAGTAACATACATATTTAACCAATGCAATACTTAACTTAAGAATCATAATATATTTATTCTAATTAGTTAAAAATTTTGATTCACATCCATATTAGTAATAAATATAAGAATCAAAGTAACATCTATATAATTCATATTAAATTCAGAATTATTGATATAAAAAATCAGTGTATTATTGATATAAAAAATCAGTGTATTATTAATATAAAAAATCAAAGGATTATTAATATAAAAAATCAGTGGATTATTAATATAAAAAATCAGTGGATTATTAATATAAAAAATCAGTGAATTATTAATATAAAAATCAGTGGATTATTAATATAAAAAATCAGAGGTTTTAAAAAAATGACGGAGAATTGGAAATTCACCGTCATGTATATTAATTATATAGAACCTTATCATAATGGTTACTGATTTGTTCAGATTTCAATGATGTAATAAACTTATAAAATACAACTTCTAGCAAATTCTTTTGCTTTATTAATATCGTCAATATTGGGTCTTCCTACATGCATAAACTTAAATTCACCACGACAATGAAATTCTTTCTCTGATATTTTAATTCCCCTTGCTGAAATTAATTTTTTTATCTGAGCATAAGTAGAGGGTAATAAAGCAGCTGTACTAAAAGCAATCACTTGTTTCACCTTACCATCTAAAGTAGATATAAAATTCTTTACTTCATTGTCAACTCCTGCTGCATATACTGCACTTCCTATAAATAAAATATCTGTTTCCTCAGTTATTGGTTCATTTACTGTTTTTGCCTTAACACCAACTTCTTTTGCAATTGCTTCAGCTAGTTTTTTCGTATTGCCAGTTTTTGAATAATAGCGCACTTCAATTTTCATAGTAAGCTCCCTTATTTTAATTGATTAAGCATTTTGTTTTGTATCTTCATAAGCTTTTCTTACGGCTTTTGCTAATTGATCGGTACATGATGTTGGTCTTCTTCCACAAAGTATTCCTTGACATTTTTCTTCTATCAGATCTACTGTCCATCCATCAATTAACTTAGGAATGGCTTTTAAATTGCCATCGCAACCACCTGAAAATTCTACATTCGTTATAACATCTCCATCGATATTAAATTTAATTTCTTTTGAACATGTGTTTTCTGCATGAAATATATATTCCATTTGTTTTACCTTCTTTTTAATTTATTGTGTTGCATGTTAATCAATATAACAGTTCATCTATTTGTTATGAATTTATAATCCTTTTTAGTTAATTTAAAGATTATTATTTATATAGGTCATTCAAGTAAATTAATTATTATCTTTATAATAATTCCTTTAATTTTTCTTCAATTGCACTCATATCTGCAGTAGGTTCATATCGTTTGATTACCTTACCACTGCGGTCAATTAAGAATTTGGTAAAATTCCATTTTATACTTGGTTCATTTTTATAATCTGGATTCACTGAACTAAGTAAATTGTCTAATACTGGAGTCAAAGCATTGTCCTTATCAAATCCATCAAATCCTTTTTCATTTACCAAATGCTTAAAAAGTGGTATAGCATTTTCACCATTTACATCAACCTTAGAAAAGATAGGAAACGTTATTCCATACTTTGAATCACAGAAGCTAACTATCTCATCATTAGAACCCGGTGCTTGATTACCAAATTGATTACATGGGAAATCTAATATTTCAAAACCCTCACTGCTATATTTTTCATACATATCTTGAAGTCCATCATATTGTGGTGTAAATCCACATTCTGTTGCTGAATTAATAATTAATAAAACTTTACCTTCATATTCACCTAATCTTATTTCTTCTCCATGTTGACCTTCCACTATAAAATCGTAAATGTTCATGTCTGTATTCTCCTTATTTGACGTAATTTGCTTTTTAATAGAATTAGAATTGTGATAATAAGATGCATTTTACTTCAGTTTGCACATCTCACATTGTTGTAAATTTAATTGTGTACAATCTTTACGAATTAGATTGTACACAATTAAATTTAGTTTGTCAATATTATTTTTGAAGATTTTTATAATCCATATAATCTTATCTTAGAATACAAACGATAATACTACCACCAGTGATTATATAAATCAGCACTAAAAGGCACACTAATTATTAATAAATCATTAGTGTGCCTTTTATTTAAGGGGGATTTTGGGGGATTAAACATTTATATTAATCATTCTGGTGACATAAATTTCTGTATTTTATGAATAAGAGATCATATAACAACAAATACAGTAACTAATAACACAAGAATCATTAATTATCAAATATTCTCATTACATCTGACAGACTTTATGTGGATTTAAAATATTCTTAGGATCAAATGCTTTTTTAATTCCTCTCATAATTTCTACTGTTGCTGGATCCATGGATTCCATTAAATATGATTTTTTTGCATAACCAATACCATGTTCTCCAGATACTTGTCCATGTAATTCTCTAGCTTTTCCATAGATTTTATCCATGGCTTCCTTCATTCTCTTTTCCCATTCTTCTTCACTTAAATCATCCTTTAAAACATAAGCATGTAAATTACCATCACCAGCGTGACCAAAGCTTTTTATACGGATATTAACTTCTTTATATAAACTATGAATATATTCTACCATTTCATTTACGGAACTTCTTGGAACAACTACGTCAACTTCATCCATATAAGTGGTTGAACCTTTGATAGCCTCAAGAAAAGCTCCTCTTGCTTTCCAAATTGATTCTTCTCTCTCATTGGTATCTGATATTAAAATATCGATAGCTCCTTCTTCTAAACATATTTTAGCCACACTGTCGTAAGCTTTTTCTATTTCTTCTGTGGAATTACCATCAAATTTTAATAATAGGTAAGCATCTGCACTATTATCAGGGAACTTTTTACCAAGATATTTTTCTGCATCCATAATTACTTCTCTTTGCATAAATTCAATTGCAGTTGGAATTGATTTTGATTTAATAATTTTAGGTACTGTTCCAATCGCTTTTTCTAAAGTTGGGAATGGTATTAATAAACTAATTGCTTTTTTTGGTAATGGTAAAAGTTTTAAAGTTGCCTTTGTTATAATTCCTAGGGTTCCTTCAGAACCAACCATTAAATCTTTCATTGCATAACCTGTACTATTTTTTACTACTTTCCCGCCGAATTCAACAATAGTCCCATCTGGTAGTACCACTTCGAGTCCACGAACATAGTCTCTTGTAACTCCATATTTTACAGCTCTCATACCACCTGCATTTGTACTAATATTACCACCAATGGTAGCAGATTTTTCACCTGGATCTGGAGGATAAAATAAATCTCTATCTTGTACGTAAGCAGATAATTCCATTAATAAAACACCAGGTTCAACTGTAATTGTTAAATTATCTTCATCAAGTTCTATAAAACGATTCATAAGTGTTGTATCAATCATGATACCATGCTCCATTGCAACCGAAGAGCCAACTAAACCAGTTCCTGATCCTCTTGGAGTAACAGGGATATTATTTTCATAAGCATATTTCATAATCATAGATACTTCTTCAGTAGACATAATTTTTACAACAACATCCGGGAAACTGATTGTATCACTTAATTCATCATGACTATACTCTTCATTAATATTCTCACCACAAAGAACTCTTTCTGGATCGTTAATTATGCTATTGATAAAATCTAAATCACCTTGGTCCAATCTCTTATATGTCATTGTATTATGCCCCCTTGCTTACTTTTATTTGACTAATTAAGTTTGGAATGATTTCATATAAATCGCCTACCAAACCATAGTGTGCAGTTTTAAAAATTGGTGCATTTTCGTCTTTGTTTATTGCGATAATATGTTCCGCATTATTCATACCTGCTGTGAATTGTACGGATCCAGATACTCCAACGGTTATAATTAATTTTGGTCTAACTGTTCTACCACTTAATCCTACTTGGCGTTTTGACTCTAGCCATCCTGCTTCCATAATTGGTCTTGTACAGGCAAGTTGTCCACCTAATAGTTCAGCTAATTCCTTCACCATCTGCATATCTTCTTCTTTTTTCACACCACGTCCAACTACTACTAATACTTCAGAAGCTTCTATAAATTGCTGTTTCTCTTTTGCAATGATATCGATTACATCTACCTTACTTGCTAACTTCTCTTCTGCTATAGAACATTCTACTATTTCACCGGACTCAGTTAAGCTTCGTTCAGGCGCATCCATTACCTTATATCGTACAGTTGCCATTTGTGGTCTATGATTTGGAGTAAGAATTTGAGCCATGATATTTCCACCAAATGCAGGTCTTATTTGCACTAAATCTGTATTTTCGTTAATATCAAGTATAGTACAATCAGCAGTAAGTCCAGTTTTTAATCTAGCAGCTAATCGTGGTGCTAATTGACGTCCAACAGAAGTTGCACCTATTAATAAAGCAGTAGGTTTAATCGTTTGAACAAAATCTTCAAATACTGCAGTATAAGGTTCCATCTTAAAACGATCTAGTTGTTCATAATCATACACAAATACTTTATCAACTTCATAATGTAAAAGCTCGTGACTTTGTTCTTTGATATTACTACCCATCATAATGGCATAGACAGGATGATTGATTTTAGCTGCCAATTCTTTTGCTTTACCAATTAGTTCGTAGGTTACTGGATGTATTTCACCATCGATATGGTCAACGTAGACTGCAATCCCTTGCCATTTACTTTTATCTACGGACTCTATTTTTTCTTCTACATATTCAATTGCACCAACTGGTCCTTTTTTCACACATAACTTACACATTTTACAAGCTGAGTTTATTAGTAACTCACCATTTTTTTCTTCCATTGCACCAAAAGGACAAATACGAATCATTTCCTCGATATTTCCAACTTTTGATTGATTTATTACCAACTTTGCCATGAATTTATCCCCCTATGCAAATTTTAATTCCTTAAGTTTAGTCGCTAATTGATTGGTTAATTCTAAAGATGTTCCATTCCACATTTCTCTTTCATTATTGACTGCTGGTGGAAATATACGCTCTACCTGAGTAGGTGAGCCATTTAGTCCATAATGCATTTCATCTTTATCCTCTAAATCATTTAATGTAATAATTTTTATTTCTCTATCTTTCGTCTCAATTTTTTTAATATAAGAAGGTAATCTTGGAATAAAAATATCTTTATCAACAGCGAGTAAACAAGGGTACTGTACTTTTGTAATTTCAATATCATCTGTCATATCCATTTCAACTACAATTGCATCTTGTTTTACTTCAATTATTTTTGATACATTGGATACGGAAGGGATGTTCAACCATTCAGAAATTTCTGGCCCAACCTGTGCAGTATCACCATCAATGGTTTGTTTTCCGCATAGGATTAAATCGAATTCTCCTAACATCTTAATCCCTTGGGATAAGGTATAACTTGTTGCTAGTACATCAGCTCCACCAAACTTTCGATCAGAAATTAATGCTCCCTTGTCCACTCCCATAGCAAATGCTTCTTTGATTACACCAGCTGCTTGTCCTGGACCCATAGATAATGCATATACTTCACCACCCATTTGTTCACGAATTCTAAGAGCTGTTTCAATGGCATATAAATCATATGGATTCATTTTTGATTCCACGCCATTTCTCTTTAATACTCCTGTAACTGGATCTACTTCAACTTTATTACTATCTGGTACTTGTTTTATACAGACTAAAATATTCATATTATCCTCCATTTGTGTGTTATCCATATGTTGCCTAATATTATTAAAATAAAAATTGTGCTCCTAAATAAGTAAATATCCCAACAATTATTAAGAAAAGTACATAAATTTTAAAAGTTCCTTTTAGTAATACACTTTCTTTTCCTTGTAAATTAACTGCTGCTACTGCAACAGCAATACTTTGTGGTGATATCATTTTTGCTGTAATTGCACCTGCTGTATTCGAAGCCGCAATCCATGTTTGATTTAAGTTAAGTGCTGTTGATGTTTCTGCTTGCAAACCACCAAATAATACACTTGCAGATGTTCCACTACCTGTTACAAAAGTACCGATAGATCCAAGTAATGGTGCAAAGAATGGATAAAAGGAACCTGTTACTGTAACAAACATAAGCGAAATGGATGCAATCATACCACTATAACCCATTAATTTTGCAGTTGCCATAATAGATATAATTGTTACAACAGTCTTCATCATTTGTTTGATCGTTTTTATTAATATCTTAATCATTTCTCCTATACTGCTACCTTGAATCTTACCACCAATGAAAGCCGCTAGGATAATCCATAGGCCTGGTGTAGCTAACCAAGAGAATGTATATGGTGCTGCATTTTCACCTGAGTAAATATTTACTACTGTTTTAAAGTTTGATAAAAATTCATTAAATGGAACAACTAATTTAGATGTTATTAAAAGAAATATAAAGATTAAAATAAATGGACTCCAAGCAACAAGTGCTTCTTTACTGGTTACTTTCTCATCTTTTTTCTCTTCTAAGCAATACTCTTTATCTACTTCACCTTTACCAAAAACTTTCGCAGCTAATATGGTACATAACATGGAACATACAGAACCAATAACAACTGGAAGTTCTGCTCCTAGATATCTAGCCACGATAAATTCCGGTATTAAAAAGGATAAACCTGATATTAGAGTTATAATGCCTACTCCTTTTAAGGATTTTTTTGACTTTCCTGTTAGAAATACTAATATAAATGGTGTTAATATAATAAGTGGAATAAGTAATATTACTGTATTTGTTGATAATGAAAGAATATCTAAATTTGTAATCTTAGCTAAAGTTGTTGTTGGTATCCCAATTGATCCAAAAGCTGTTGGAGTTGCATTTGCAATTAAGCAAACAATAGCAGCAAAGACTGGATTAAATCCTAATCCCCATAACATACTTGCTGGTATTGCTACTGCAGTACCAAAACCCGCCATACCTTCCATGAAGCCCCCGAAACCCCATGCTATAATTAAAACTAAAACCCTTTTGTCTAATGTTACACTAGCTAACATTTTTTTAATTACTTCCATTTTCCCTGTCGCAACGCAAACGTTATAAGTAAAAATGGCGGCAATAATTACAATAATAATTGGCCATAGTGCTAAAGCAGCTCCTTCTGCGAATGCTGTAACACTATCTAGTAATGGCATCTTCCACACCCCAACTGCTAATACATAAGCAATTACTAATGCTATAGCGCATGCTTTAAACCCTGGTATTTTTAGAGCAGTTAATGCAACAATCAACCAAATAATTGGTAGTAGTGCTAAGAGAAATAATAAAGTCATGTTCATATTGGCTCCCTCTACGTGTATTGCTCGTATGCAATTTTTTTAATTTGTAGTTACCTTCTCCTTTTAAATCTTTAGTTACCTTCTCTTTTTAAATTTTTATTACCTTCTCTTTTTTTAATCTTAAGTTACCTTCTCTTTTCTACCTTGTTATTAGTTACATTTTTCCAATTTTTATTCACGTGATTTGTAATTGGTAGTACCACTTTTGTGCAAAAAAAAGTATTGCAAAATCAGAAGTATTGCAATACCTTCTTGTCTCACCCAATCGTTTCTTAATTGGTAGGACCACTTTGTAATTTTATTATACTTGCCTTTGTTACTTAAGTCAATAAATGTCACTTTTTTAACAAGTGATTTGTACATTATTACCTTTAAAAGTATTATTTTATAAATAAATGTTCGTTTTTTAGTAGTTTTTCGTCAATTGTACCAAAATGTTTGTTAATAGCTTCATAAGCTAAATTTTTATCTTTATTAATAATACATCTAACGATATCTGTATGAGCTTCCATAAGTTGCATTTTACTATCTTCTGTACTTAATATTTCTCTTCTTAAATCAACAATAAATTGATCTATTAGTTCTGATAATGCTTGAAGGATATTAAATATTAAGTTATTTCTTGATGCAATTGCTATAGTATAATGTAGTTTTTTATCCAAAATAACATTGTTCTCTTCTGTCTCATGTTCTAATTGTAGAATGATATTCTCCAATGTGTTGATTTCTTTTTGTGTTATGTTATCAATAGCTAAAATTAACGCTTGTAGTTCCAAACCACGTCTTAACTGGCTTATTTGCATATAATCCGTTTGATTTAATAAAAACATCATAGATAAAGCTTCTACCATATTGCTTTCGAAGTTACCAGTTAAATAATTTCCTGCACCATGCTGGCTTGATATTACTCCCATATTGTCAAGGGTACGAATTGCTTCTCTTACTGAATTACGGCTTACCCCTAACATTTCAGATAATTCTCTTTCTGCAGGTAACTTACCACCTATGCTTAATTCACCAACTCGAATCTGATTTTTTATATAATCAATTACTTTTGTATAAGACTTTTTTTGTAATTCTTGTTCTTCCATAAGTAAACTCCTTTAATTTGAATTCTTTTAAGCAAATGTAAAATTAAGAGTAATGATTTATATCACGAGTAACACTTCATCTATATTAATTCAATATTTATTTCCTTTACAAAAACAGCAGTGCCAGAAATTTCAACCGATATGTTATTATGTTTGCTTATGTGGACGAATACCTCTCCATTTCGATTGAGTTCCTGCCCTTGTTCCATAATTAGCTCATACTCTATTCTACCAGATTTTATATAAGTTGAATAATAAGCACCCATAACCCCTGAAGCAGTACCTGTTACCGGATCTTCTATGGTTTTAGAATACGGTGACGAAAAATGCCTTGAATGCATATCGTTTTTTGGGTAGATCGTTTCTAAACAAAACGGATGGATTGAAGAATGCGGCATCTGAGTTAAAATACCTGGAAAACTTTCATTATCAGGCTTCATATTCCCAAAAGTCTCTAATTTCTTTATAGGTACAAGCAATGTCCAAGTTCCAGTACTACCATATACAATAGGTAATGTAGGATCTATATCATTTTCATGAATACCTAGCGCTTTTGCTAGTTTATTTACCAATCCTGTAAAATGCTTAAACTTAGGGATTGCTTGTCCCATTCTAATTTTGTAATCATTTATTTCATTTATTATTTTTATAGGCAGTATACCTGCTTTCGTTTCAATTGTTAAAGTATCAAAGTTTTCTAATAATCCCCTTGTTTTCATGCAATAAAGAGTACTAATGGTTCCATGCCCACAAAGATTCATCTCATGACCAGGTGTAAAAAAACGTATTCCTAAATCTGCACTATTAGAAGGAATAACAAAGGCAGTTTCATTAAAGCCAACTCTTAACGCTATCTCTTGCATTTGTTCAGTGGTTAAAGTAATATCGCTTAATACGATACCTGCAGGGTTCCCTTTGTTTGGTTGTTTACTAAATGCATCATAGTGATAAACAACAATATTTTTCATATGTACTCCTTAAAATAATTATAATCTATTCAACAATAACTAATTAATTCGCTTAACTATACTACATACATCACTCTATTATCCTACATGTATCATAAACCTTTTTCAATGGTAATATGTTAATTTAATAATTTATGTAAATAGTTCCAGTTAATATTCTGGTCTAATAATCCAGTTATATAACATAATGCATTTCAACTAAGTTATAAAATAATTCATACCCTAAAGATTGATAAAGTTTTATCGCATTTTTATTTGTCCCTTTTGTCGAAAGAGTGGCTATTTGTTTATCATTATCTTTTAATTCTGTTAGTACAACTGTAATTAACTTTTTAGCTATGTTTTTTCGTCTGTATTCTTTTGTTACAAATATATTTTCAGTAGCAGAATGTCCTTCATCTATAAACCATGTTGAGATTGCTCCTACTATCTCATCACCAGCTGTTGCTACATAACATTTAAACTCAGGAGCTCCTGTTCTAAACCATAATTCTGGTTCACTATCAGCAATTCCATCCGATGCATCTTTATTTGCTTTTTGATAGTTCGCCATCGCTTTGCCATCTGTGAATTGATATTCTTTTATCTTTATATCTTCTGGTAACTCAAAACTTGGTATTTCCTTTGATAATTGGTATTTAAAAACTGGAACAACCCCACTCATTTCAAATGACTTTGATAATAAAAATTCCATATCTGAAATATCTTTGTCCTCACAATAAGAGCAAATACCAAGAGTTTTCGTAGGGTAGATTGTTTTTATTTCCTTTAATCTTTCTATTAATCGGTCCATAAGCATACTTTCATATGTTCTTGTATCAGTAATATTCTCATTCAATTGTATCTTATAATTCATAAGATGAATTGTATCAATTTCATCAATAACATACCATGTAGCATCTAAGATTAAACATCCAATACCATGTAAATGATCTTCTTTATCCACTAAGCAAAATATATTTTCTGCTTTATAATCACCATTGTATTGAATACTTAGACCTAAAAACTGACCCATCTGAAAAACTTCATCTAAGTCTTCTGTTTTGTAATTTCTAATAATAAAATTCATTTTTTTCCTCATTTCAATTCAATATTATGATTCTGTTTTTCTTATATTGTTAATTTATTAACAAGTAATATTATAAAACTTAATAACTCCACGCATTAAGTTAATACCACTTATTTTATATAATATTTTTTCGCTATTAATTACCATATTATAACATACAAATAAAAACCAATCCATTCATTTCTCCTAATAAACTACATTATTTATTCTTAAATAAAGGGGCTGTCGCATTAACGATTGAAAATCGTGAGGCGACAGCTTCTTTTGGGTCTAAAAATGCTATTATACTATCTGTTTCAGAGTGACTTGAACAG
>JARBTX010000081.1 GCA_029239975.1 Anaerocolumna sp. | reverse complement strand
ATCGCAACACACTTAACAGAAATCATTCGTGGTCATATACATGAATTATTAACAAGACAAGACGTACAAAACTTAATAAACAATGTTCAAGAAGCAAATGCAACACTTATTTCAGAGTTAGTACCAAAGTTACTCGGTGTTGGTGAAATACAAAAAGTATTACAAAACCTGTTAAAAGAATGTATTTCAATTAGAGATTTAATAACCATTTTTGAAACATTAGCGGATTATGCAGCAACTACTAGAGATACTGATGTTCTAACAGAGTATGTAAGACAAAGTCTTAAGAGAGCAATCTCAAATAAGTATTTTCCAGCTACTGAAATGACGAGTGTAGTTACATTAGATCCAAAAATTGAACAAGATATCATGGGATCGGTAAAGCAAACGGAGCAAGGAGCTTATCTAGCACTAGATCCTGAAAAAACTCAAGGTATTATTAATTCAGTTGAGGAAGAAATTCAAAAGTTAGAAAACTTAGGTAAGAATCCTATTGTTATAACTTCTCCAATCGTGAGAATGTATTTTAAGAAATTAACACAGGATTATTTTAAAGATTTGATTGTTATTTCATATAATGAAATCGAATCGAATGTTGAATTACAGTCAGTGGGGATGGTGACAGTTTAGTGATAATCAAAAAGTTTCAAGCAAATACAGAGACTGAAGCAATTTTACTTGCAAAAGAAGAGCTAGGTAAAGATGCTATTGTTATGAATATTAAGACTATTTCACCTAAGGGCATTTATAAGTTATTTCGTAAGCCATTAGTTGAAATAACTGCAGCTATGGATGAAGCAGTACCATCGGCCGTTGAAAAAAAAGAAACTATGAATGAGAAGATTAGTTTTAATAGTGGATTTAAAAATAATCCAAATATTTTATATGAAAAAGATGACTTACTACTCAAAAATGATTTATTTCAAAACCGTTCAGAAGTACGACAAGATACTTCTGCCATCGAGAATAAATTAAATAATTTACAAAAATTATTAGAACAGCAATTAGTTGATAAAGCAAATGATGAAATAGTTCCTGAAAAAACGGCAGAAGAGGATAAGAATTTATCATTTATTCAATTAATTTATAATCAACTGATTCGGAATGAAGTTGATGAAAAGTATGTTAACCAAATTCTTGGTGAAATTGAAAATAAACTAAAAAAAGATGCGACCTTAGATAATGTTTTAGCAAGTGTTTATCAAAAGATAATACTAAAACTTGGACAACCTAAAACGATTGATTTAGAAGAAGGAAAAGTAAAATTTATTTTTTTCATTGGCCCAACTGGTGTAGGAAAAACTACAACAATTGCTAAGATTGCTTCCTTTTTAAAATTGAATAAAAAAGCAAAAGTAGCTTTACTAACTGCGGATACTTATCGTATTGCTGCAGTAGAGCAATTAAGGACCTACGCAAATATCTTAGGTATTCCTATGAAAGTTGTATACTCTGAAGACGAGATTATTGAAGCTAAAAATGAATTTAGTGACTACGATGTTGTATTAATAGATACAGCAGGACGTTCACATAAAAGCACTGAACAAAGAGATGATGCGGCACGTTTGATAAATTCAATCGATGAAGAAATGAGAGAAGTTTATTTAGTATTAAGTGCTACAACCAAATATAAAGATTTAATCCGCATAACAGAATGTTATTCTGAAATAACAAACTATCGTCTAATATTTACGAAACTGGATGAAACGATTTCAATTGGTAATATCTTCAACATAAAAATGTTAACAAATGCTGACTTATCCTATACGACATGCGGACAAAATGTACCAGATGATATCACGAAAATTGACACTCAAGAAACCGCTAAGAAGTTGTTAGGAGGCAATGATTAATGGATCAGGCAGAACAGTTAAGGAATATCATCAAACAGCAGAGTTTAAATTACAAATTTGCACGAGTAATCACTGTTACCAGTGGAAAAGGTGGTGTAGGTAAATCAAACTTATCTGTTAACTTAGCGATACAGTTAAGTAAACTAGGCAAGCGTGTCATTGTTTTAGATGCAGATTTTGGGTTAGCTAATGTAGAAGTAATGCTTGGTATAAGACCACAATATAATTTGGCTGATTTAATATTCAGAGGAAAAAGTCTTCAAGATATTATTACAGATGGACCAGAGCGCATAGGTTTTATATCTGGTGGCTCCGGAATCCAAGAGTTAACAAATCTAACAAAAGATCAAATTATATTTCTAACTCAAAAGTTATATGAATTAGACGAACTTGCAGACGTAATCATCATTGATACAGGAGCAGGTATCAATGATAGTGTATTAGAATTTGTAACTGCAAGTTCAGAGGTTTTATTAGTAGCAACACCTGAACCAACATCCCTTACTGATGCTTACGCATTATTAAAAACTTTAAATCGTAAAGCTGAATTTATTGCAGAAAACACAAGTATTAAGATTGTTGCAAATCGTGTTGAATCAGTTGACGAAGCAAATCAACTTTTTAATAAATTAAATGTAGTAGTGAATAAATTTTTAAGCATTAAAATTGATTTTTTAGGGGCAATACCTCAAGATTCCAATGTCTCAAAAGCAGTTATTCAACAGAAACCCTATTCCTTGTTGTATCCAAATTCACCTTCTTCTAAGGCTGTTTCTGAACTTGCTAATCGCTTATGTGAAAATACTCCAAAAAAAGCGAATTCAATAGGAAGTGGTATCGCACAGTTATTTTCGAACATATTACGGTCTAAGACAAAAAGATAAAAATGGGGTGGAGTGGTATGATTAGCAGTATTGTTTCCATTGGTGATAAACTAGAGTTAAAACGTCTAAAAACACTGGATAATGACAATGAGGATAAAATCTACAAAAGTAAGTTACTAGATTTTATCAGTGATGATAAAGCAAGTATTGCTATGCCAATTGAAAAAGGTCGAGTAATACCTTTAGAAGTTGGAGATAAATATAATATTCGGTTTTATACAAACAAGGGCCTATATCAATGTCGAGCTGTTATAACAGAACGTTATCGCAATGATAATATATTTGTATTAGTGGTCCAATTCTTATCTGCTTTAGAAAAATATCAAAGAAGACAATATTATCGTATTGAATGTATTCTTGACATCAATTATCACATAATAACAGATGTGGAATTATCGTTAATGAAAAAAATACGTGCAGATGAATTTGTAAACGAAGAAGAGAAACAAAAATATATCTTGACATTGGATGAGTATCAAAAAGATTGGTTATCAGGAAGTGTACTTGATATAAGCGGTGGTGGTGCACGTTTTACTTCAAATTGTTTACATGAGAATGGCCAAATGATTCAAATGTCCATGAGATTAGGTGTGGATAAGTGGATGAAAAACTATTTGTTAAACGCTGTAATTATTTCTTCAAATAAGATGATGAATAGACAGGGATATTATGAACATCGTGTCCAATTCAGAGATATAAAGAAAGACGAAAGAGAAGCAGTGATACGTTTTATTTTTGAAGAAGAGCGTCGACAAAGAAGGAAAGAAAAAGGGCTAGATTAGTAAATCGGAGGCAAAAAATGCAAAAAAAAGTTTTAATTGTTGATGACTCTGCACTCATGAGAAGGGTACTCTCTGATATAATTAACTTGGATAATAGATTTCATGTTTCGAAAGTTGCTACGAACGGGTTAGAAGCATTTGATCTGCTGAGTCGGGAAAAGGGACAATATGATGCTGTTTTATTGGATATTAATATGCCAAAAATGAATGGTCTCGAACTCCTAGAACAACTAGAGAAGTATCATATAAAAGCTACTATAATAATAGTCAGCACAGTTGCTAAAGAAGGTGCAAAAGAAACAATTCGAGCTTTAGAATTAGGTGCATTTGACTTTGTGACGAAACCAGAAAGTTTTTTTGATGTAAAGAGTGATAAATTCAAAAATAACATCATTGATTGTTTGGTTGTTGCTACAAAATTATACCAAGACGATAAAAAGATAGTTAGCACAGTAGATGAAACGATTTATAAAAAAAGCAATCCTGTAGAAGTTAAGAAACAAATAATAATCCAAGATAAAAAAGATTACAGACCTATCAAAAGAGTATCAAATGGAAAGCGTTTAATCGCTTTAGCATGCTCAACTGGTGGTCCCAAAGCGTTACAACAAGTGATACCACTTTTATCTGATCATATTGGTTGCAGTATGTTAGTCGTTCAACATATGCCAGAAGGTTTTACAGCTTCGTTGGCCAATCGTTTGAATGAACTAAGTAAACTAGAGGTAAAAGAAGCGAGTGATGGCGATATTCTTCGTGATGGAGTAGCTTATATAGCTAAAGGTGGATGTCAAATGAGATTAACGAATGCTCCAGGTGGTGCGAAATTAACTTTAACTACTGAACCAGCCAGAAATGGGTTAAAACCTTGTGCAGATATTATGTATGAATCGTTGATTCACTCGGATTATGACGAGATAATATGTGTAGTATTAACTGGTATGGGTGGAGATGGAACATTAGGAATAAAACAATTAAGAGAAAAAAAGAATGTTTATGTCATAGCACAAGATGAAGCAACTAGTACCGTTTATGGTATGCCAAAAGTAGTTGCAGAAGCTGGATTGGTCAATGAAATTGTTCCATTAGGCCAAATTGCAAGTGCTATCCAAAAAAATTTGGGGGTGCATTAAGATGGACGTTAGTCAATACTTAGAGATTTTTATTGAAGAAACAAAAGAACACTTACAAAGTTTAAATCAACAATTATTAGTTCTAGAAACAGAACCTGATAATGCAGAAACAATTAATGAAATTTTTAGAGCTGCTCATTCTTTAAAAGGTATGGCAGGAACTATGGGATTTAAGAGAATGCAAAGATTAACGCATGATATGGAAAATGTATTCTCTGAGATAAGAAATGGTAAAATGAGTGTTACGGCTGATTTAGTTGATGTACTTTTTAAAGGTCTAGATGCTTTAGAGGCTTATTTAAGTAACATCTTAGAAAGTGCTGACGAAGGAACAGAAGATTATGAAGAGATAATCAATCAGTTAAATACTATTCTTAATGTAGGTTTAAATAAAGAGATTGCGAAAGAAGTTAAAAAAGAAACAGCAGAGACTGTGGCTCCAGTTGTAGGACAAGTTGCAACAGCTTCCCAAGCAGATATGAAGTTTAAAAACTTAACAATCGCTGATTATGAAAAAAGAGCAATTAGTAAAGCAAATGATATTGGAATGAATGCATTTGGCATTACTATCTATATTCAAGAATACTGTATTCTTAAATCTGCGAGAGCATTTTTAGTATTTAAAGCATTAGAAGCACTCGGTGATGTAATAAAATCACAACCAGAAGTTCAAGATATTGAAGATGAAAAGTTTGATTTAGATTTTAGTGTAATCTTATTAACAAAAGCAAATTTAGAGAAGGTAAAAAGTACAATCTTAAGCGTTTCTGAAATTAAAGATGTAGTAATCGAACAAATTGTTGTTGATAAGAGTGAAGTTGTTGAAGTTGCCGAAGAAGAAAAGGAAGCTACAACAACAAGTAAAGAAACAGAAAGTAAAACCAATACACAAACTCTTAAAGGTAATAATAATGCAGCTGCGAAACAAGCTACAGCTCAAAAACCAGTTGTTAATCGTTCAGTAAGAGTTGATATTGAAAAATTAGATGTGTTAATGAATTTAGTAAGTGAGTTAATTATTGCGAAAAATGGACTTGTTTCTATTAGTTCATCCGATAAGAATTCTAAAAATGAAACAGGATTTAATGAACAAATTGAGTACTTAGAGAGAGTTACTACGAATCTTCATGAATCTGTTATGAAGGTTCGAATGGTACCAATTGAAAGCGTAGTAAATCGTTTCCCTAGAATGATTCGTGATTTATCTAAGAAATTAGATAAAAAGATGGAATTATATATGACAGGTGAAGAAACGGAACTTGATAGAACTGTAATCGATGAAATTGGTGATCCTTTGATGCATTTATTACGTAACGCTGCTGATCATGGTCTTGAAAGTAATGAAGAGCGTATTGCAGCTGGAAAACCTGCTACAGGTTCTATATTCTTAGATGCTTATCAAGATGGTAATAATGTAGTAATAGAAGTAAGAGATGATGGTGCAGGTATTAACGTTGAAAGAGTTAAGAGAAAAGCTGTTGATAAAGGAACTATTACACCAGAACAAGCAGAAGTTATGACAGACAAAGAAATAATAGAATTATTGTTTAGACCTAGTTTTTCAACTGCAGAAGTTATATCTGATGTATCTGGTAGAGGTGTAGGCCTTGATGTAGTTAAAACTAAGATTGAAGCACTTGGTGGTGATATTGAAGCTAAGACAAAACTTGGTGAAGGTAGTAACTTTATTATAAGACTTCCATTAACACTTGCTATTATTCAAGCTCTTATGGTTGAACTTGGAACAGAAAAATACGCAATTCCATTAGGAAGTATTCAAACAATTGAAGATGTAATGTTATCTGACATTAAATATGTTCATTCAAAAGAAGTAATTAATTTAAGAGGTACAGTTATTCCTTTAATTCGTTTAGATAAAGTATTAGATGTACCTGAAACGGAAGAACACAAAGAAAACTTAACAGTTGTTATTGTTTCTAAGGGTGACAGATTAGCAGGTATTGTAGTAGATAATTTAATTGGACAACAAGAAATTGTTATTAAGTCTATTGGTAAATATATTAATAACAACAAGATAATCGGCGGAGCAACTATTTTAGGTGATGGTGAAGTTGCATTAATTCTTGATGTAAATACTTTGGTTTAAGGGGGGAAAGTTATGGATGCAAATAACGTATTAGATTCAAAACAATACATAGTAGTAAAAATAGGTAATGAACAATACGGTATTGATATTAAATATGTAGATAATATTGTTAGGATGCAACGTATTACAAGAGTGCCAAAAGCTCAACCTTATTTTAAAGGTGTTATAAACCTTCGTGGTGAAATCATTCCAGTAATGAGTATCCGTTTAAAATTTGGTTTACAAGAAGATGTATTAACAAATGCAACTCGTATTATCATCATAAAATTAGAACCACAATCAGCTGTCGGTATTATTGTTGATGAAGTAAAAGAAGTGGTAACATTAGAAGATAATGCGATTGAAAAGGTTACTAGTAGTGCAGTAGAAGATAAAAATGGTTACTTAAGTGGAATTGGTAAGCAGAAAGATGGATTAATTTCATTATTAAATATAGCTGGAGTAATCATTGAAAAAGAATTAAATTAAGGAGTGTTTCAATTGTCAAACATAAACCTAGATCAAATCGATAGCATGCAATTTGACGTTCTCAAAGAAATAGGAAATATAGGAGCTGGAAATGCTACAACTGCTTTATCTACTATGATTAATGGTAAAGTAGATATGGCAGTACCTAAAGTTGCGTTGCTTGAATTTAAAGAACTTCCAGATATGGTTGGAGGAGCAGAAAATATTGTTGTAGGTATATTAATTACCCTTGAAGGGGAAATTAATGGTATGATGATGTTTATGTTGGACCAAGTATCTGCAAGTCATTTAGTAAAAATATTAATTGGTAATATGGGTAATGATACAGGTGAATTTTCAGAAATGGAATTATCTGCTTTAAAAGAAATTGGTAATATAATATCAGGAGCTTACCTTTCTTCCCTATCAACCTTAACAAATATACGTATTGATGCTAGCATACCATATATGTCAATAGATATGGCAGGAGCAATACTAAGCGTTCCAGCCATTGAGTTTGGTAAAGTTGGCGATAAAGCACTTATTATCGAAACTGAATTTTGTAAAGACGATTCGAATGTTAATGGTTATTTCATTCTTATACCTAGTCTTGAATCGTATGATGTCATCTTGTCATCTTTAGGATTATAGGTGATTTTATGGGAGAAATGATTAAAGTAGGAATGGCTGATTTAAATGTTTGCGCAGCACCCAATGCCCTAACAACCTTAGGGCTGGGGTCTTGTGTCGGTATTGTTTTATATGATTCCTATAGTAAAATTGCTGGAATGGTTCACGTAATGCTTCCAGACAGTACTAAGATAAGGAACAATGAAAATGTAGCAAAATTTGCAGATACAGGTATAGACGCTCTTATTGATAGATTGATAAAGCTAGGTGCGAATCGAAATAGACTTATAGCTAAAATTGCTGGTGGAGCCCAAATGTTCGCTTTTAATTCAAATAATGATATGTTGCGTATTGGTGAACGTAATATTGAAGCTAGTAAATCCAAATTACAAACTTTAGGTATTCGTATATTAGCTGAAGATACAGGTTTAGATTATGGTAGAACCATAGAATTCTATGCTGAAACAGGTGAACTTTATATTAAATCAGTTGGTAAGCCACTAAAAATAATGTAGAAATGATTGATATTTGATAATAACCAAATTCGCGGTGATTTGGCAGCATGGAGGTTAATATGCAAAATAGATACATTGCACCAGCAATTATGTTGATTGCAGGTGGTATTACAAGTATATTAAATATTATAAACAGAATTGACTTATACCACGGTCTAATCAGAATGTTAATAGTTCTAATTATATTTTATATCATTGGAAAAATAGCTGCTAAAGTGATAGATAAGGTTACAATAGAAAAAATAGTTGTAGAACCAGAGAAAATTACAGCTGAACCACAGTCAAAAGATGATAATCCAACAGAAATCAATAGTATAACTAACTAATTAAAAGGAGCATTATTATGAATGCGGATGCAAAAGCTAAACTATGGGAAGAATATAGCAAAAGTAAAAACCCTGAAGTACGCGAAAAAATCATAATTGAATATGCTAATTTAGTAAAGATTGTTGCAGGTCGACTAAGTATGTACCTAGGCTACAATGTTGAATATGATGACTTAGTAGGTTACGGTATTTTTGGATTAATTGATGCTGTTGATAAATTTGACTATTATAAGGGAGTTAAATTCGAAACATATGCAAGCTTTCGTATTCGTGGTGCAATATTAGATGAAATACGAAAAATGGATTGGATACCTAGAACATTAAGGCAGAAGCAACGAAAAATTGATGCTGCTTTTCAAAAAATAGAGGCTGAGCAGGGACGATCTGCTACGGATGAAGAGGTTGCAAAAGAGTTAGAGATTACTCTAGAAGAATTTGATACATGGCAAAATCAAACTAAAGTTTCAAGTTTATTATCACTTGATGAATACATTGATCAAGGTAGTGAAGTGAAAATGGAATCAAGTCTCAGTGCACAATTTGAGACTCCAGAAAAAGTAGTTGAAAAACAAGAATTAAAAGAAACGCTAGCAAAAACATTAGAAACACTTACTGAAAAAGAAAAAAAAGTAATAATTCTTTATTATTATGAAGATCTAACACTAAAAGAGATTAGTTCGATTTTAGAAGTATCAGAGTCTAGAATCTCTCAATTACACACAAAAGCATTACAAAAAATGAGGGTAAAATTAGGCAGTAATATAGAACTGTTAATTAGGGTTTAACAAATGGAGGGTGTCTTATGGATAGTAGAAACGGTTTTTTTCAACTAGTTTTAAAACCAGAGGGAACATTTTTAAAATTGTTTCCTGCCGTTGGGAACGGACAAAGTATTACTTATGACGAAATTAATAATTATTTATCTGATAAACACATCTATGATTATGATGTAAGCGCATTAGGTAAAGCTATAGAATTGTCAAAACAGCAACAAGCTGAAGTAAAATTATTGTCTGTAACTGTACTTCCAGAAGGTGAATACTTGAAAGTCACTCTATCACATGATAATATGCTTGCTATTGGACGCTTTTACCCACCTTCAACTGGTGGGCAAGTGATGAACATAAGTGAGATAATAAATAGCCTGAAACAAGTTGGTGTAAAATATGGTGTAGTACAAGAGAATATTGAAGCATTCTTTAAGAACAGAAGATATTGTGAAGATATTATATTGGCCAAAGGAACAAAACCAGTAGAAGGTTCTGACGCAATGATAACTTATAATTTTAGTACTGATAAAACCTTAAAACCCAAGGTGAATGATGACGGTTCGGTAGATTTTCATCAACTAGATATGATAAGTGCAATAAATAAAGGTGACATACTAGCTACTTTAATTCCAGCTGTTCAAGGAAAAGCTGGAACTGACGTATGTGGAACTATATTACAACCTAAGAAAGTAGTACAAAGAGTATTAAAACATGGAAAAGATATTCATCTGTCTGAAGATGGATTGACAATGTACTCAGATGTTAGTGGACATGCTGTACTAACAGATAATAAAGTATTTGTTTCTAATACTTATGAGGTATTAGCTGACGTAGATGCATCAACAGGTGATATTAGCTACGAAGGTAATGTAACTGTAAAAGGTAATGTTATAACAGGTTTTCAGATTCAAGCTAAAGGTGACATTATTGTGAATGGTGTCGTTGAAGGGGCTACCTTAATTGCTGGTGGACAAATTATTCTAAAACGTGGTATGCAGGGCATGAGCAAAGGTAGAATGGAAGCTGGTAGTAACATTATTACTAAATTTATTGAAAATGCAGAAGTCAAAGCAGGTGGGTACATTACAACGGAAGCTATCTTACATAGTAAAGTTTCTGCAAAAGGTGACATCACTATAGGTGGAAAAAAAGGATTTATTACTGGTGGTGAAATTCGTTCGGGTTCAACAATAACAGTAAAAACAGCTGGGTCTACCATGGGTACTAATACATTATTAGAGGTTGGCATAGATCCTGGTGTAACTGAAGAATACCGAAGCATTGAGAAAAATATCCAAAAAATGAAAACAGATTTAGATAAATTATTACCAATTCTTGAAACGTACAAGAAAAAATTAAGTACTGGCGAAAAGATGCCACAAGATAAATTAGACTACATAAGAATGGCTACACAAAGCTGTATAACGTTAAAAGCGGAGATTAAAGAAGCTGTTCAGAGATATGACCAACTTAGAATAGAAATGAATAATAGTGATGGTGGAACTATAAAAGTTGAAAATATAGCATACCCTGGTGTGAAAATAGTAATCGCAAATGTTGTTTATTTTGTTCGGAGTGAAATCCACTATTCTAAATTTATTAGAGATAGAGCAGATATTAAAGTTATAGGTTTATAACAGGAGGTATACTTATGCCGATTACACCCATTGAAATAGCAACTATGGCACCAAAGTCTCAAGAAGTATCAATTTATAAACATCATGAGAGTCAGAAACCAGTAAATGAACAAATCCAGATTAATCATCAATTTAATAATGAGATAAAACATAATCAAAGTCAAACAGTAAAAACAGTTAAAAGTGAAAATAAGGAATATCGTTATGACGCAAAAGAGAAGGGAAATAACTCTTTTAAAGGTTCCGGACAAAACAAAAAGAAAAAAGAGAATGAAAAAGGAACTAAGCTTATAAATCCTTATCAATCTGGTTCCATTGATATTAAGATATAGGAGCGATAAAATAACATGACACCATTAGTAATAATTTTAATCCTAATAGGAGCCGGCATTATTGTATTTAGCTGTTTTTTAATCGATAAATCTGATAGTAGTGGATATAGTAATAAAACAATAGAGCAAATTCAAGAAATGACAGCTATCCAGATGCAAGAAATGAAAAAAAGTTTGAATTCATTCGCAAACGATGTTATGAATGAAACGTATGATAAGGCAGATGACAAGTTAAGTGAATTAGCCAACAATAAGATAATTGCGGTAGATGATTTTTCCAATCAAATTTTAGCAAAAATATCGCAGAATCATGAAGAAGTTGTTTTTTTATATAACATGCTAAATGAAAAAGAAAACCAGTTAAAAGATTTACTTAAGCAAGTAGACGGTGCTCCAAACATTTCTTTACAACCTGTAATTTTAAACAATGATTCTATTAAAAATGAAGCTAACGCAATTCCTAATAATAAAAACAATAATGCTAAAAAATTAAAAAACGATAAAAAGAAAGATAATATATCTAAAGCTGATAAAAAAACAAATGATAATAAAATAAATCTGATTCTTAAAGATGATATGATGGATGAAAATAATAATAATAGAAAAATATTAGAACTATATTCAGAAGGTTATTCCATTGTTGAAATATCTAAAATGTTAGAGTTAGGGCAAGGTGAAATAAAACTTGTTATAGATTTATTTAAAGAATAATGTATGGGAGTTTTTATGAAACTAAAATATTATTTGAGAGGAATAGGTGTTGGAATCTTATTTTCAACAATACTATTATCCGTAGCATTTCGAGTATCTTCTAAAAGTGAGTTTTCAGATGATGAGATAATAAAAAGAGCAGAAGCTCTTGGAATGGTAATGAAGGACGATAATAATCTTAAATTAGATGATTTACTAGAACCTACTAGTACACCTGAGATTACACCACCTGAAACACAGGTAAGTAGTACACCAGAAACATCCGATACAGACGTTGAACCTACAACTACACCAATTGTGGAAGTAACTGCAGCACCTACATCAGAACCTACGAATAATCCAGATGAGAGTAATAATACTTCTACAGATAATACAACGGTAGAACCAACATCTGAGCCAACTAATACAACAGTAGAACCAACATCTGTGCCAACTAAAAATGAAGAAGATAACAGTGATATTAAAGTTATAACAGTCGAAATTTTAAATGGTATGTCTTCAGAGAATGTCTCATCCTTATTAAAGAATAGTGGTGTGATTAATGATGATAAAGAATTTAATAAGTATATGAGAGAACATGGGTTTACCACTAAAATAAAAGTTGGTGAATATAAGATTCCTGTAGATTCAACGTTTGAACAGATTGCTAACTTTATTGTGGATAAACAATAATACATTCTAAAACTCATTTTTTGAATAAGATGTTATCCTTTTGTAAATAATTTATATCAATGTCAATCACAATTTGATAAAAGAAAGGAATAAATATGGGTACTGTATTATATATAAAATCAAATATGAAGCCAGAAAATGAATCAAAAACTTATAAAATGTCAGATTGTTTTATAGAAGAATATAAAAAAAATAATCCAGATGATCAAATAATTACCTTAGATCTTTATAAAGAAAATATTGATTTTTTGCATTATGAAGATTTAGGTGTTGTCTTTGGACCTAAGAATGAAGAAAGTAAAAATCATCCAATTTTAAAATATGCTTATCAATTTTTAAACGCTGACAAATTCGTTGTGGCAGCTCCTTTATGGAACTTAGGTGTACCTGCAATTTTGAAAGCTTATATCGATTATATTTGTGTTACTGGTATAACTTTTAAATACACGGAAAATGGTCCAGTTGGATTATGTAATGGCAAAAAAGCATTATTCGTTGCATCTCGTGGTGGTGATTATTCTAATTCTGGAGCAGCAGAATATGAAATGGGCGAAAGATACATGAGAACAATATTTGGGTTTTTAGGAATTACTGATTTTACAAGTGTTCATGCAGAAAATGTAGATGTACAAGGAATCGACGTGGATAAAATACTAAATGATGCTTGTAATAGAGCAATTGAATTAGCTAAAACTTTTTAATTGATATAGTTTAAATTAGTTGTAAGATGTTAAAGAAAGTGACTTTAGCATCTTTTTTTAATATCAAAAAGGATGTAATAAATATGGAACATAAAGTAGTAAAACGTGGATTTATACCTACAGATAAAAAAGAATTTAATGAAGAGAGTATGTTCACTTTAAAAAAAGCTCAAAACGATATTATCTATTTAATAGAAAATGGATATCCTATTAAAAGTTCATCGACTTTTGTAGGAAACCATTACTTATTATCGGATAGGCAACGTTTGGCAATTGTAAGGGCTACCTCTACAAAAGAAATCATTGCGGAAAGAAAGACAAAATGTATTGGTACAGATTTTACACCAAAAAAAGTAATGATTGATGGACTTAACTTAATAATCACATTAGAAGTGGCATTATCAAATTCTACATTAATAAAGTGTATGGATGGGACTGTTAGAGACTTAGCAGGATTAAGAGGCACTTATCGACTTATCGATAAGACAGAACTTGCAATACAATTAATTGGTAACAAATTAATGGATATGAAGATAGATGAAGTAATTTTTTATTTAGATTCTCCAGTATCAAATACAGGGAGATTAAAATTACTCATATTAGAAATACTATTAGAATTTCCGTATAAAGTTTCAGTTGAATTAGTAAATAATGCAGATGTGTTATTAGAAAATCAAAGTAATGTAGTAACAACAGATGCTATCATATTAAATCGATGTAAAAGTTGGTTCAACATAGCTACTGAAATCATAGATGAAAGTATACCTAGTGTAAGACTTATTGATTTAAGTTAAAATGAACCCTACCATATAAAGTTAAGTAGGGTTCTAGTTTATTATTATATAATTTCAATTCATCAATATCAAAATTTCAAAACAACTACTATCCAAATTTCAATACAATTAATGTTGAAATTTATTTTAAACAGTCTAATTGATCTTTACGATGTTCTTGTTTCTCTATTGTGCTTTCTAGTGTATTTTTATCCATATGATCTTTATTGTGTTCAATATAACCTTCGGTATATTGAATACGTTTTTCTAAGTTTTTAACTTGATCATTATTACTGTGTTCACCCTTCACAATTATATTTTTAAGATTATCAATTTCTTGCTCACGATCTTGTTGAATTTCTCTTGCATGTTCAAGGTTTTTTGGATCTGAAATATCGGAACATTGTTCAAGGTGTCTTTCTGTTCTAGTTTCTTTTTCTACTAAATTAACTAGATGATCAATTCTACGCTCATTTTCTGCTTGTTTTGAATCACATTTATTAGAACCATTATTATTTTGTGCCATAGTTATTTATCCACCTTTCTTTTATTGAAGAAAATATTTTTTGAATTAGAGTTTATTCTCTACTATATTTTCTGCGATACATCAAAGTGTTATGCAATGAATCAAGGATTAAAACATTCCAAAAAAACTACAAGATTCATCTATTTTTGTAAGTATTTAAACAAATTTGTAATTCTAATTAAAAACTTATTTTGGAAAATAATTCTTTTTTTATATCAATATTTCGAGTATAATATAAGAATAACATGTAATCGTGTAATACTATTATTTTTATGAAGTGAAAAAATATGATATTTTACTAAGAAAATTACTTAAACAATTCAGGTTAAAATGTTAAGCTGACACAAAACATCTCGGTGTTTACAAGAATGGAGAGTTATGCAAGAGACGAATAGTGAACAAATAATATTAACAGTTAAGATAGCTAGTTTAGATGAAAAGAAGATTATTAATAACCTATATAGTTGTTATCTTCACGATTTATCTGAATTTACAGATAGCATTGAAACGGATGAGTATGGACAATTTATTTGGGATAGTGTTGATTTATATTGGGAGAATTCAAGTTTACATCCTTTTCTAATACAATATCAAAATAAAGCGATTGGATTTCTACTCTTAACAGAGAAACCATATGTGAAAGCAGGTTGTGATTATTGTATTCAAGAATTTTTTCTTTTAAAAAGATATAGAAGACAAGGATTTGGCAGACAGATTCTAAAAGAAACATTTCAATCTTATAAAGGTGCATATTGTCTTTTGGTACTTGAAAAGAATTTAACTGCACTTAATTTTTGGAGACGATTTTATAAAGAAAATAATAAAGAGTATGAAGAAGGAATAATAGAATATGGTAATGATAAATGTTATTATCATACTTTTAGTGTTTAATAATAGATAAATTACACTGTATTCCAATATTCCAACTTATTGGCAGGAAAGAAGGTATTTTATGAGAAGAATATTACATATTGTAGGTATGTTGGTAATTTCATTCATTCTTATCTTTATATCGAATGTTTATCATGTTTCGAAAGGAAAATCAACGGATGATAGTATAGCTGACATCGCAGACGCTAAGACAATGACATTACTTTTAAATGAAATCCATGATGATTACTTTATAGCGTCAAATATAGGGAATCCACAATATAAGTATAAAATAACTGCAGATTTAAATGACGATTTCTGTGTTGGAGATTCTGTAGATGTAATTTATAGAGATTTAATTGAAATTGAATCAAATATTTTTCAAGTTAATTACGTTAATATTAAGGCAAGTGATTTTACTCTAGATGAAACAATTTGTTATAAACCAGTAATCTACCTTTATCCTAATAGACCAATGGATATTGATGTTAAATTAGATTTAAATGGAACGCTTACTCATACATATCCCAAATATCTGAATGGTTGGCATGTTACAGCATATCCAGATGGAACTTTAGTAGATAAGTCGGGTATACAATATCCGTATCTATTTTGGGAAGGCAAGTTAGGAATAGATTATGATATGAGTAAAGGTTTTTGTATATCAGGTAATAAAACAAAAGAGTTTTTAAACAATATCTTAAGTTCAATCGGTCTAAATACAACAGAAAAAGATGAGTTTATTGAATTTTGGGTTCCATTTATGGAGAAAAATCCATATAACAAAATTTGCTTTCAAACCACTGCTTATACAGATAATGCTAAATTAAACATAAAACCAACACCAGATACTATACTCCGTGTTTATATGGTGTTTCAACCATTAAATTATTCTGTTGAAATAGAAGAGCAGACATTCGATCATTTTAACCGAGAAGGTTTTACAGTAGTTGAATGGGGTGGTGGAATCGTAAAATAATGAATCAATGATCATTTAATAATTAAATAAATTATTTATTATACTAAATATACTATACGTAATTTGGAGGATAAAAAGTGGTTACAGTATTCAAATATAAACAAAAAATTTTACAAAAGGTAGTAATTTTAGTACTTATGCTTATATATCCATTATTATTTAATACAATGAATGATTATAAATCACTTACTTATTATAGTGTATTGATCATCTTAGAATTGATTTCTTTTGTATATCAAGTATCAAAGAGATTAATTGTTTATGAAAATGGATTTGAAGTAAAATTACTTTGGTTTATTACTTGGGATTATGCTAAGTGGGAAGAGATGGAAGAAGCATATATATTTACAGGTAATGCGAAATCAAACCAAACTTCTCAACAGTCACTACCTAACCTAAATACTTTTACAGATTGGATAGACAATATTAATACAGGTACTACCATAAAAATCATTATTAAGAATCGTGAAGCACTTTATATTAAATTACAAGATATTAAAAAGAGTGATATGTTTTATCAAATATTAAAAGAAAAAATAAGATTTGTAAAATAAAAGAAAGAACAAAAAGAAGTCAATCTATGTAGTAAGGATTGACTTTTTTGTTTGTATACATAAGGTGTATAAATTTTAGTAAACGTAATAAAAATGGATTAAATTTTTATAAATACTAAAATTTATACACTTTTCTGAAATGTAAATATATGGTAAAATTTATATGACAACTTAATCACGAGATGCTAATCGGACTTATTAAATTACTAATTCAATTAAAATCATTTATTGGATTTGATACAAAATCTGATTGATGAATGGACATGTAGAACAAACTTGCAAGGATTTTGGACAAGTACCCATTAACTGTAATTTATTCAAAGCTCACACGTGAAAGAGGTGATTCCATTGTTTGTAAGAGAACTTTTTTACATTAACATTTCTAATTAACTTTTTTTGATAAGAGGAGGAAATAATTATGTTTAAAAAAGGTAAATTTCTTAGTGTTTTATTAATGTTAGCACTTTTGCTATCTTTTTTTCCAAGGGTTAATACAAATGCAGCAACAAATTGGAATCTAGTATGGAGTGATGAATTTAACGGTACATCTCTAGATACTTCTAAGTGGGCATATGAAATAGGAACTGGTAGTGGCGGATGGGGAAACAATGAACTACAGTACTATACGAATCGTTCGGAAAACATACAGGTCACTGGAGGAAACCTAGCGATTACTGCTAGAAAAGAAGCATATGGTGGAATGAACTATACATCAGCCAGAATAAAAACTCAAGGACTAAAAAGTTTTACGTACGGAAAAATTGAAGCAAGAATAAAATTGCCAACAGGACAAGGTTTGTGGCCTGCATTTTGGATGCTTGGAACAAATATTAATTCCGTAAGTTGGCCATATTGTGGCGAAATCGATATTATGGAACGTGTAAATGCGAATTCATATGTTAATGGAACTGTTCACTGGGATGCGAATGGTTACGCTAGTTATGGAAAAGTATCCGGAAATTTAGATTTCTCACAGTATCATGTATACAGCGTTGAATGGGATTCAAATTACATTAGATGGTTTGTAGATGGTGCTCAATATAATGAATTTTATATTGGAAATAACACTGGAAATACTGAAGAATTCCAAAAATCATTCTTTATCCTATTAAATCTTGCAGTTGGTGGTAACTGGCCAGGAAGTCCTAATAGCTCTACACCATTCCCATCTCAAATGTTAGTTGACTATGTTCGTGTATATCAAGCAGCTTCTAGTACCAATATTGTAAGTGGTGGTATATATACCTTAACTGCAAAATGTAGCGGTAAAGTACTTGATGTAAAGGATGTTTCAACAGCAGATGGTGGTAAAATGCATCAATGGACAAATTATACTGCCAGCAATCAACAGTTTAGAGTAGAAGATATGGGGAATGGTTATTATAAACTTACAGCAATTCATAGCGGTAAAGTATTAGACGTACCAAGCTCTTCAACATCAACTGGTGTACAGTTACAACAGTGGACGAGTAATAATACAGATGCACAAAGATGGCAGATTGTTGATGTAGGAGGTGGATACTATAAATTGATCTCCAAAGCCAGTGGACTTGCTATGGATGTGGCTAGTTCCTCAACAGCGGATGGTGCCGTAGTGCAACAATGGACTGATAACGGATCTGATGCTCAAAAGTGGCTTTTTACTAGAATTAATTAATGTTAGATGTCTATATACAAGTCTTAATACATTAGGTATTAAATAGGATTAATAAATTTAATTTACGTACGAGACTAGACATATAGATTTAAATGATACATGTAAAATAAAATAAAGAATACCCCTTTTATTAAACCTGTTTTGTAGAAAGTTTAGTAGAAGGGGTATTTTTACTTAATCATTTTATATATTATTTAATCAAGCTCAGCAATCGCTCTAATATATGTAACTTTGAACTTTTCTGTAGTTCCAATACTATAGGCATAACAGTTAAACATAAATGCACCACGAAATATGGTGTCTTTTATATAAAAATTAGTAACTCCATGCAAGTAATTTCGTGCAAGCAAATCTTATAAAACTAACTATCATTTCTGATTAAATTAGCATTTTTCCTTGCTATTTTCTTACTTATTTGAATAAAACTTCTTATACTTAAATAGACCTAGCTTTTTATTTTTTCTATGATATAATAGACAGCATATGCAGACATAAGTCTCATATTAATCACAAAACAAAAGAATAACAAAAAGTACAAAGAGAAGACAAGGAGAGTTAGTTAATTACTATGAAAATACTTATTGTAGGTTGTGGAAAGGTTGGTACAACCCTAGCTGAACAACTTAACCAAGAAGGGCATGATATAAAAATCATTGATAATAAAGTCTCTGCAATACATAATATAACAGATAGACTAGACGTTATGGGGATTGTAGGTAATGGTTCCAGTTACCACGTCTTATTATCAGCAGGAATTGAAACAGCTGATCTACTTATAGCAGTGACCAATTCAGATGAATTAAACCTATTATGTTGCTTAATAGCAAAAAAAGCAGGTAATTGTCTAACCATTGCCAGAGTAAGAAATCCGCAATATAATAATGAAATTGATTTTATAAAAGAAGAAATGGGTATATCCATGATAATTAATCCTGAGCAAGAAACTGCAGTAGATATGGCTCGTTTAATAAGACTTCCATCTGCAATTAAAATAGATACCTTTGCTAAAGGTAAAGTAGAACTGTTAAAATTTCAAATACCAGCTGACTCTATTCTAAATAGTATGAAAGTTTATAATATTACATCTAAGTTGCGTTGCAAAGTGCTTGTATGTGCGGTAGAACGTCAGGAGCAGGTATTCATTCCAAGTGGTAATTTTGTTTTACAATCTGGAGATAAAATATCTATTATTGCTTTACCGAAACATGCCGCTGAATTTTTTCATAAGGTTGGTATTCTTACCGGACACATTAAAAGCGTTATGTTAGTTGGTGGTGGTACGGTAGCAGTATATCTTACTAATAAGTTTATTAGTATGGGCGTAACAGTAAAAATTATAGAGCAAAATCGGGAACGTTGTGAAGAGTTAAGTGATATGTTTCCAGAGGCTCTAATAATAAATGCAAATGCTACAGATCATAACGTTCTACTAGAAGAAGGTATAGAGGATATGGATGCATTTGCATCCCTTACTAATCTGGATGAAGAAAATATTCTACTTTCTTTATATGCTCAAAAAAAATCAAAAGCAAAAGTTTTCACTAAGATTACGAGAATGACTTTTGATGATATAATTGGAGAAATGCCATTAGGAATTATCGTTAATCCTAAATTTATTACTGCAGAACGGATAGTTCAGCATGTACGAGCAATGCAAAATCCAAAAGGATGTAACGTGGAAACATTATATAAAATAGTCAGTAATAAAGTGGAAGCTTTGGAATTCAGTGTGAAAAAAGCAGGAGGCATTGTTGGTATACCATTAGAACGGTTAGAGACTAGAAACAATTTACTGGTATGCTGTATCAATCGAAAAGGAAAAATAATTATTCCTAACGGTCAGGATTCCATTCAAGTTGGAGATACCGTAATCATTGTTACTACCATTACTGGTCTTAATGATTTAAATGATATTTTAGTGTTATAGGAGAGGGTAATGAATAGATCAATTATTTTACATATCATTGGTTGGATTTTAACTGTTGAGGCAGTATTTATGATACTTCCGATTATAGTTGCTATAATCTATCAGGAGCAAAGTGGAATTAGTTTTTTTATCACAATTGGTATCTGTCTTTTAATCGGTATACCATGTATATTACATAAACCTAAAAGCAAGATTTTCTTTGCAAAAGAAGGTTTTGTAACTGTAGCTTTTGGATGGGTAGCTATGAGTATTATGGGAGCATTGCCATTCTATCTTAGTGGTGAAATAGCACATTATCCGGATGCATTATTTGAGATTATTTCAGGATTTACTACTACAGGTTCTAGTATACTTAGTGATGTAGAAGCACTTTCCAATAGTATGTTGTTTTGGAGAAGTTTTTCTCACTGGATTGGTGGAATGGGTGTTTTAGTTTTTATTCTAGCTATTCTTCCAATGTCAGGTGGAGAAAGTATGCATATTATGAGAGCTGAAAGTCCAGGTCCTTCCGTTGGTAAGTTAGTTCCACGTATGAGAACAACAGCAACTTTACTGTATGGTATTTATTTGGTTATGACTTTAGTTGAAATATTGCTATTATTAGCTGGGGGGATGCCACTGTTTGATTCTCTGACAATTACTTTTGGTACTGCTGGAACTGGTGGATTTGCAATAAAAAATAGTAGTATCGCTGATTATTCTACATACTTACAGGCGGTAATAACGATATTTATGTTTTTATTTGGAGTAAATTTTTATGTATTTTATTTGATACTTTTTAGAAAGTTTAAAGATGCTTTTAAATGCGAGGAGTTAAAATGGTATTTTGTTATAGTTATAACATCTATACTATTGATTTCCTTGAATATCGGTGGATT
>JARBTX010000080.1 GCA_029239975.1 Anaerocolumna sp. | reverse complement strand
CTAGAAGTAAATCTTTACTAGGTTCTATGGTATCTGATAATTTGTAATCATACCCTAGTTCTTTCCACTTATATTCACCCATCTTATGAAAACCTAATAATTCGATTTTCTTAACATTAGGGTAATTACTTAAATGAATTGATAATTCTTTTATACTATCTAAATTATCTGTAAGATTAGGAACTAGTACATATCGAACCCATGTATTTACATTTTTCTCTTTTAAATAATCCAAAAACTGTAATGTTGGAGCTAATTCAACACCCGTAACTGTTTTATAAACCAATGGATTATAGTTTTTAATATCCAATAATACGATATCCGTATATTCAAGAATTTCTTTCACTGTATCATTGAAAACAAAGCCCGAAGTATCAAGTGCTACAGAAATATTCTCATTTTTACATAATTTACTGACTTCTAGAATAAAATCTGCTTGTAAGAGTGGTTCGCCACCCGTAAATGTAACGCCTCCACCTGAAAAATTCATGTATGATTTATATTTCACAATTTCTTTTATTAATTGATCTGGTGTATATTCAGTACCTTTTTTTAAGTCCCAAGTATCGGGATTATGGCAAAATTGGCATCGTAATACACACCCCTGCATAAAAACCACAAAGCGTATACCAGGTCCATCAACTGTTCCACAACTTTCAAGAGAGTGAATTCTTCCTATTTTATTCATAACTTTCACCTAACCTTTCCTTTATTCATTAACCTGCTAAACTAGGAAAGAATAAATATAGCAGTTTGTATGAAATGAAAGTTCCCCCGCCAAATGGCGGAGGACTTTCGTTAATATATTAATTATCTTTGATGGAACGTACGATTAATAACATCTAATTGTTGTTCACGATTTAACTTAATAAAGTTAACTGCGTAACCAGATACACGAATTGTTAATTGTGGATATTTTTCTGGGTGATCCATAGCATCTAGTAATGTTTCACGATCAAATACGTTAACATTAATGTGATGTCCTTTATCATGGAAATATCCATCAAGTAAACCAGCTAAGTTATTAACTCTTTCTTCATCGGATTTTCCTAATGCTTTTGGTACAATAGAGAATGTATAGGAAATTCCATCTTCTGCATGTTTATATGGAAGTTTTGCAACAGATGACATAGACGCAATAGCACCATTTTTATCTCTTCCGTGCATTGGGTTAGCACCTGGAGCAAATGGTTCGCCAGCTTTACGTCCGTCTGGAGTACTTCCTGTTTTTTTACCATAAACTACATTAGAAGTAATAGTTAATACGGATAATGTATGTTTAGCACTACGATAAGTCTTAACTTTACGTAATTTATTCATGAATCTTTCTACTAATTCAACTGCAATTGAGTCAACACGGTCATCGTTATTACCATAAGCTGGATAATCGCCTTCGATTTCATAATCAACAGCTAAACCTTCTTCGTTACGAATTACTTTAACTTTTGCATATTTTATTGCTGATAATGAGTCAGCAACAACGGATAAACCAGCGATACCGCAAGCTTCTGTACGAAGAATTTCTATGTCATGAAGAGCCATTTGAAGTTTTTCATAATTATATTTATCATGCATGTAATGAATTACATTTAATGTATTAATATATAATTCAGCTAACCAATCTAGAGTTTGATCAAATTTAGCAATAACTTCATCATAATTTAGATATTCGCCAGTAATTGGTGCAAAAATTGGTCCAACTTGTTCGCCGTATTTCTCATCTTTACCACCATTTATAGCATATAATAATGCTTTTGCAAGATTTGCACGAGCGCCAAAGAATTGCATTTGCTTACCTAATCTCATAGCAGATACACAACATGCAATACCATAATCATCGCCCCAAACATCTCTCATGATGTCGTCACTTTCATATTGAATGGAACTTGTATCAATAGAAACTTTTGAACAATACTTTTTGAAACCTTCTGGTAAGAATGTTGACCAAAGTACAGTTAAGTTTGGTTCTGGAGCTGGTCCTAGGTTATATAATGTATGAAGAACACGGAAACTGCTCTTTGTTACAAGTGTTCTACCATCAAGACCCATACCACCAATAGATTCTGTAACCCAAGTAGGATCTCCGGAGAATAAATCGTTATAAGAAGGTGTACGTAAGAAACGAACCATTCTCAATTTCATAACGAATTGATCCATTAATTCTTGGATTTGTTCTTCTGTTATTAATCCATTCTTTAAATCACGTTCATAGTAGATATCAAGGAATGTAGTAACACGACCAAGACTCATTGCAGCACCATCTTGTTCTTTAATTGCTCCAAGATATGCAAAATATGTCCATTGAGTCGCTTCAAAGGAGTTAGTTGCTGGATTGCTAATATCATATCCATAAGCAGCTGCCATTTGTTTTAATTGTTTTAATGCACGAATTTGTTCAGAAATTTCTTCTCTAAGACGAATATCAGGTGATTCTAAAGAAGGTCTTTCTAATAATTTCTTTTGTTGTAATTTTTCTTCAATTAAGAAATCAACACCGTATAATGCTACACGTCTGTAGTCACCGATGATACGTCCACGACCATATGCATCAGGTAGACCAGTTATAATACCGGTATGTCTTGCTTTTCTCATAGCATCTGTATAAGCGTCAAATACACCATCATTATGTGTTTTTCTATTACTTGTATAGATTTCTTCTGTAGTTTTATCTAATTCATATCCATAGGATTCTAATGCACTCTTTACAACACGAACACCACCATTTGGCATTATACCACGTTTTAAAGGTTTATCTGTTTGGAAACCAACAATGATTTCTTTATCTTTATCTAAATATCCAGCTCCAAAAGTAGTAATAGTTGATGGGTGTTTCGTTTCAACATCTACAATACCTTTTTCATTTTCAATTTTCATTAATTCAAGTACTTGTTCCCATAATTCAGTTGTTCTTTTTGTAGGTCCAACTAAGAAAGAATCATCTCCTTCATAAGGAGTGTAGTTATGTTGAATGAAGCTTCTTACATTAACATCTGTAGTCCAGCTTCCTGAATTAAAATCATACCATTCTTGTCTCATTCGATTGTATCCTCCTGTTAACATTCTTCTTTTTTCATAATCATCATTTTCTATTATTAATTTTATTGATACAAAAGTATTACACTTTTTAACATGGGTAAATAATACATTTAGTGCCATTTTATGGATTTGCGTGTATATGCTTCTATATATTGTATTATACTAAAGAAATTTAGTACTAAAGTCAATAGTTTAGTTGCGGAAATATTATCAATAAGAAGTAACTTGTCAAATAAAGTATTCATTAAATTTTCATAAAATTTTAAAATAACACAGTAAATAGAGATAAAAGTTCTTAACCTTTATCAGAATCTGCTGTGTTATATGGTTAAAATATATAATATTCCTATTAAATAAATATAAATACTGTGTAATATTACAGAACTTTCGATAGGAAATCTTTTAATCTTGGGTTCTGTGGATCATCAAAAAATGTTTTAGGATCATTTTGTTCTTTTATAATTCCTTCATCTATAAACATAACCCTTGTAGCTACTTCACGAGCAAATCCCATCTCATGGGTAACAACCACCATAGTCATGCCATCTTCTGCTAATTCCTTCATAAGTTCCAATACTTCTCCTACCATTTCAGGGTCTAATGCTGATGTAGGTTCATCAAATAACATAACATCTGGATTCATGGCCAACGCCCTTATAATTGCAATACGTTGTTTTTGTCCTCCAGATAATTGTTTTGGGTAAGCCCCTGCCTTGTCAGATAATCCTATTCTTTCAAGTAATTCTATAGCACGTTTATCTGCACTTTCTTGATTCATAAGACCGAGTTTCACAGGTGCTATGGTTATATTTTCCTTCACTGTAAGGTGAGGGAATAAATTAAATTGTTGAAATACCATCCCCATTTTTTGACGTAATTTATTAATATCAGTTTTGGGATTCGTAATATTATTTCCTTCAAACCAGATTTCGCCTGCAGTAGGAACTTCTAAAAGATTTAAACAACGTAAAAAAGTAGATTTACCAGAACCTGATGGCCCTATAATTACGACTTTTTCACCTTTTTCTATGGTTTCATTAATACCATTAAGTACGATATGACTTCCAAATGATTTCTTTAGATTTTTAGTTATGATCACCTTGACTTAACCTCCTTTCAAATAATCCTAGCAATTTGGTTAGTCCTAGAACTATGATCAAATAGAATATAGCTGCTATAATAAGTGGTGGCAGTATATCCCACGTACGTGATCCAATATATTGGGCAGCTTTTGTTAAATCTGTAACTGCAATAATACTTGCAACAGATGTTTCCTTAATTAAAACGATAAATTCATTACCTAACGCTGGTAAGATATTTTTAATCGCCTGTGGCATGATGATATAAAACATAGTTTGATTTGCATTAAATCCAAGTGATCTTCCTGCTTCATTTTGTCCTCTATCAATGGATTCAATACCTGCACGAACAATCTCTGCAACATAAGCACCTGAGTTGATACCAAAACAGATTGCTGCAACAATGACTTCATTTGCATTTCTTGATGTAAAAACTAGATTATAGATAATAAGTAACTGAAGCATAACTGGTGTTCCACGAATTATGTTAATATAACCATTGCATATTGCACCAATCCATTTTAAACCTTTTGAATTAGCAACTGATACTTTAATTACAGCTACTAAAGTACCAATAATTACACCAATAAGAATTGCTAGTAATGATATTTCTAGCGTTATTCTTAAACCATCCAAATAATATAAATATCGATTTTCAGTAATAAACGCATTATAATATCCATCAATTACCGATTTTAACCATTCAACCATGTTAGAACTCCCATTCGTTAAAAATATAGCCAATTTTTTTCTCCTTTAATAAGTATGAACGATTCATAATACTTTTATGAATTTTCATTACACGTACAAGAAGCAGCAGACAAAATTCTCGTCTGCCGCTTACCATCAAAATAAATATATTAAAAGTTTTGCAATTAATTATTTATTTGTGTGATTTGCAGTAAATTCTTCAATCTTACCGTCTTGTATCAATTGATCGATAACTTCATTGATTTTATTTAATAGTTCAGTATTACCTTTTTGTACAGCTATTGCATATTTATCTTCGAATAAAGTTCCTTCTAACATAGTTAGTGCTTCATTGGATGCAACTAATTCTTGTGCTGGATATTGATCCATTACGATACAATCAATTTTGCCATTTGCTAAGTCTTCTGCTGCTTGAGCAAATTTTGTATAACGCTTAATTTCAGATGCTTCAATATTAGCTTCTACATAATAATCAGCAATATTTCCTTGTTGAACACCAACAATTTTACCAGCTAAATCTTCAACACTTGCAACAGTAGGATTTGCTTTGTTAACAACTACAACTTCAGTAGAATTAACATATTCCGTAGAAAAATCCATTAATTTTGCACGGTCTTCATCAACAGAAACACCTGCAGCAACAAAATCAACCTTTCCTTGTTGAACTGCTAGTAATGCACCGTCAAAATCCATAGTTTTGATTTCAAGTTCTTTACCCATAGCATCAGCAATTGCCTGAGCTATATCCATGTCAATACCAACAACCTTATCACCTTCCATATATTCATAAGGTGCAAATCCTGGCTCCGTGCCAACGATTAATGTGTCATCTTTCTTTTTCCCACATGCTACCAAAGATACTGTTACAACTAATGTTAGCATCACACATAATAATTTCTTCATAAATACATCCTCCATAATTTATATTTATAAGATATTTCTTATATTAATGCTTAGTATTGTAACACGTTCTTAGAAAATTTCAAGTATAAATTTATTAATTTTCATTAAATATGTATTTTTTTTCATTGGAACATGAATAAAAATCATATTTTCGTGAATATTATATCGGTTAAAAGAAATTTAGTTTAATAACTCACTCTCATTATTAACTGAATCTGTATTCTCTTCTTCCTTATTTTTAACTTTAACATCAAATCCAGACATAAAGCTATCTACATAAATATGGATTGTAGGTGCAGTTAAATTTTCAACCATAGGGACATAATTAACAGCTCCACTTAAGATAGATTTTGGTGTTAATTCTACTTTAACATTCTCAGGCACAGTGATACTAATACCACTCATTAGATTCTTACAATTAATATCTACATCTTCTTTAATCAATGCATTACTTAAATCTAGTTTTAAACCACTAAAAGCGTTTAAAATATCTGCTCCTTTAAACGGTTCATTCTCAATTTTTATATTTCGACCATCACATATAAGTTTTAAATCCAATCTATCTCCATTTTTCTTAATACCGTTTTTTTGATTTACTTTATTAAATAATTTTATAATTACTTTCCCTATAGACTTTAGTGCAATAAAAAATATAACTAATTTAAAAATCTTGCGAACAAATCCTTTTTTAGCTGGTTTTGAATTATTGACTACTACTTCTTTTTTCATCCCGAACACTCCTTTTATATATAATTTTATAATATAGGTAATTGCGAAACCATATAGGTAATCGAATTTAGCATACAATTAATATGAATTTTCAAGCTTCAGTTGCACTTATGTGCAAGATTCCGCTATAGAATTGTATTAATTGTATCCTAAATAATCACCAATTTGTATTTTGCAATTACCTAATTATTTTATAAATCATCAATACAAATTACATTTATGCATAGTATTCTGCTTGTGCATTCCACATTTTTGCATATAAACCATCGTTATTTACGAGTTCACCATGAGTGCCATATTCAACTAATTCACCACGATCAAATAAAGCAATTTTATCACAGAATTTACAACTAGATAATCTGTGCGAAATATAAATAGCTGTGTGATTACCTATTAATTTATTAAAGGAAGTATATATTTCATATTCGGCATATGGATCAAGTGCTGCAGTTGGTTCATCTAATACAACAATTGGAGCATCTTTATATACGGCTCTAGCAATTGCTAGTTTTTGCGCCTGACCCCCAGATAATTCAACTCCATTTTTATCAAAGTTTTTGTAAATGGAAGTATCTAATCCCTTCTCCAGTTCATTAACTCTTTCTGTAAGCCCTACCTTATCAATTGCATCCATTACAAACTCATCTGAAATATCTTCTGCTTTATTAAATACAATATTTTCTTTTAACGAAAATGAAAATAACTTGAAATCCTGAAATACTACAGCAAGTAATTTCATGTATTCATCGAAAGAGTATTCATTGATGTTAATACCATTTAACAAAATCTCACCTTTTTCAGGAGTATAAAGCCTACATAGCAACTTAATAAAGGTTGTTTTACCCGCACCATTTTGACCAACAACGGATAATTTTTGTCCATTTTTTATGATTATATTCACATCTTTTAAAGTATATTCGTCACTTCTTGGATATTTAAAATATACATGTCTAAACTCAATGGTTGCTTCCCCTACATTATCAACATGACCTGTTCCATTTGACCTTTTGTTTGGTAATTGCTCAAATTCTAAATAGGTTTCAAGATATTGACACATTTGCCTAAAGGTTACGAAATTTGTAATAAACTCTGTTATACTAGTCGTGAAATTCATACCTGCAGATATATACATAGAAAAATCACCAACACTAATGCTTTTACTTAATAATTTAATCACCATATAAGCGTATATAAATAGCATCTCTAAAGACAACGTAATACTATTTATCCCCATATATTTTCCAGATGAAATCATACTTTTTGATAAAAATTTGTAACTGTCATCACAGTATTTACTTATCTTTTTACCAATATAAGGTGCCATATTATAAATTCTAACGTCTTTTGCTATAGAAAAATCCGTCATTAAATCGGAATAGTAACCGAATCTACGATTTAATGGAATTAATTCTTTGTATAGTTCAAATTCCACTTTTTGAGCTTTTTTACTAATAACTCCATTTACCGCTACAATCGCAATAATTAGTACCACAATAAGAGGATTTAAGATAGCAATAATTGCACCTAAGCCAATTAAAGTAAATGTAATTCTCACCATTGCTATTAAGTTATCAACCATTCTCCATAGTACACCTTGATTATTAATTGGGAAAATAGCCTTTTCTTTCATATCTAGAATATTAGGATCTTCTAAATTCTCAAAATCCATGTTCATGATATGTTTACCCATATGAAGTTCAAAACCTATGATAAGTTTATTATTCGCAAGTTGAACCTGCGTTGTTAAAAATTTATTAATAAGATTTAAAATACCATTACCTATAATTAAGATTGCTACATATAATACAAACTTACTTATTCTCTGACTTCCCATTAATTCATCTATAATGTACTTTGGAATAATAATAGCCAAAAACGGTGAAGCGGACTGAAAAATTGCTGAAATAATCATAAGTGGTATATAACTTTTTGATATCCTAAAAGTTAATTTTAGAAAATATAATGCTACTTTTAAATCTTCCTTCATGGATCTGTGAGCATCATTATTTTTATCTTTTTTCATTTAAAATCTCCCCTCTTTTTGTTACTCCTAAGCAACAAGAGTATACACAAATAAACGAAGCCAAGGCTGTCATTGCCACCCTATCTTATTAAGCGACTATGCAATACTATATTCTGAGTTATTATCAGTATCAAAATCTATATTCCCATCTTCCTTATAGTATTGTGCCTGAACCATGAACATATCTGCATATTTACCACCTTTTTGTATTAACTCATCATGTGTTCCATATTCTACAAGTCTCCCATGTTCAAACATGGCAATATTGTCACAAAAACTGGTGCTTGCTAATCGATGAGATATAAAAATAGATGTTTTATGTTTCACCATATCATTAAATTTTTCATATATACTTTTTTCAGCCAATGCATCAAGTGCAGCTGTAGGTTCGTCGAGTATTACGATTCCTGCATCTTTATATAACGCTCTAGCTAAGATAATTCTTTGATTTTCACCACCTGAAAATTCAACACCTTCATCATCTAGAATTTTTTGCATTCCAGTATAGATTCCATTCTTTTGTCCTAATACCTTATCTTTCATGTCAGCCTTTTCTAAACACTCAATAATCCTTGATTCATCTACAATTTCATCGGATACAGCAATATTTTCTGCAACCGAGAATGCAGTTGTTTTAATTTCTTGAAATACAGCAGAAAATAAAGTATAATATTCTGTTTTTGAAAATTCTTGTATATTAATACCATTTAATAATATCTCACCGGATTCTGGTTCATACATACGGCTAAGTAATTTTACAAATGTAGTTTTACCTGCCCCATTATGCCCAACAATTGCTAGTTTTTCTCCTGCATTTATTTTGAGTGATACATCAGAATAGACATACTTATCACTTCCTGGATATTTAAAGTATACATTTTTAAATTCAATGGTATATGGTCCTTGTGGTATCGTTTTTGGTTCTTCTGGTTCCTTTTCTTCTTGACTATCAATAAATGTCCTGAAATCATTAATATATAAACTTTGTGCACTGATATGTGCAAAATCATCAAAAATCACTTTCATTGCATTGGCAAAATTAGCAATGGATAAAAAGTACATTGTAAAGCTACCGATTCCTAATCCATTTTCTAACACTTGATAAATTAGGTATGCATAAATTAAACCTTCTCTTATTAATAAGAATAAAACTTCAACTAAACCTACTTTAAAATATCCATATTTTATTTTCTTATCGATTTGGTAACGATCCATCTTGTGTTTTTTAAACAAGCTACTAATCCAGTTGGTAAGTCCATATATTCTCATATCTTTACCAAATTCAAAATCGTACATTAATCGGTAGGTATATCCTACGTGTCTATCAATATCGGATAAATCATCTGCTCTTTGATATTCATATTTTTTTACACGCAAAGTTAAATAATAAGTTATACTAACGTTAGCAATTAAATAAAGTAATATCCAAACATTTAATTTACCAATTATTAAGATATATCCCAGCAAAATAAGTATTTCACTACCAAGAGCAAATAATTTATGAATAACACCTTCAATACCTGTATCATTGCTCTGTAATGCTCGAAAGGATGTTTCAACAGAATTAAGAAAACTAGGATTTTCTGTGTTTTTAAAATCTGTTGTCATGCATTTGTTTCCTATCATTTCAATAAATTTAAATCTTATCTTAATCGCTCTTGGATAAAAAATACCCCTTAAAAAGGCGATAAAATAGCCAGTAATAGAACTGCAGAAAAAAAATCCAAGTAACAACCAAACTAATACTGTAACTTTTTGATTTCCTACTAATTCATCTAATATAAACTTTGGAAATAATATGGAAGCAAAAGGTGATATACCAGATATAATTGTAAATATAGCAAATAATACAAAAAGCTTCTTATCGTATTTTCTTATATTTTTTAGTATGTATTTTATATTTTCTAGTACTGTATATTTTTGTTCTTTCTTACTCTCACTATTCTCAATCTTATTTTGTCCGTTTGATACTTCTTTCTTTTTTTTCATATAACCCCTCCATTCTGCCAGATAACTTCGAATTTAATTAATATCCCACTCTGTTGGGTTGACTCCATCGATTTTGTTAACTTTTGCGCTTGAATGTATTTTAAGAATACCATTACATTCTACTTGGTCAATTTCACAATTAGGACCTATGAGTATTGTATTACCACTAACAGATTTTGCTTTTACTCCGTGTAATTCTAAATTCGTTGCTTCTATAACATCAACACAAGAAAATTGACTAATATTTTTACGACCGCCAAAGATTCCAAAAAAATTAGGTATTTTGATATTAACATTTGACTTAACACAATGAATTATTTTGATATTGTCTCCGTACATTTCAGGTGTGGATACACAACCATCTACAAGAATTCTGTCAGCTGATATTTCACCACTTGATAATAAAACTCCATCGCAAAAAATATCATCAGCTTCAATGTTTGCTCTACCTTGATTTACAACACCATCAATCTTAATATTCTTTGCTCTTATAGACTTTGATAGGTTAGCAACTCCTGAACATATAAACTCACTTGATTCTATAGTTCCATGACATTTACAAACTCCATCAATGTATAAAACAGCAGCTTTCATATCTCCCTTTATACTACCAACACCTTCTATCTCTACACGATCGTATTCCCCACCACTTATACTTCCGATTCCTTCAATTTTTTCAGTTCTCATATAAATCCACCTTTCATGCAGGTCTATCTGGACAAATCCTTTTCCACTTATTTCATATCTTATAATTAAAATTCATTATTCTTCAGAAACTTTAATCTAGTTTAATAATGTTTTTAACCGTTGAATTCGGTGAGATTTTAAGATTATTTTTATATTCTACACATTCAATTTCACAAGAATCACCTATTACAACACTATCGCCTGATACGGTTTGAGCAATGACATGATCAAGCTGGATAATATCTCCTTCAATACATTCAATGTGCATTTTACTTACTGGCACTTGAGCTGCTTTCATATATTCATCCAAATCTAATGATTTTGGAACACCATTAAAATTTATACTGGTAGGAAATGAACTAGAAATAATTATATTACTTCCCATCAATTGATTCATTTTTGATTCATAATTTGGTTGTATATAAATTGTCTCAGCATTCACTCCATCCACATCTAATTGACCAAAACTATAGAATTTTTCACATTCAATAATTCCATCATGAAAGAGTGGCTCTGTGCTAATAATATTTTTAAATTCATAGTCAAAGTTTAGATTAAATGCACATAAATTTTCAAATGTTTCAGATTTTATAAAACCTTTGTATTCGCTACCACCAAATGTATTAAGGGAACTATCTGAACTTTTATGATTTGTACCAATATCTATTCTAGCGATATCTTCATCTTTCGTACCATGATTAAAATTAAACATCCAGTGTTTTCCAATCCTTATAGATGTTTCTTTTCTTACTTTATCGTTATATATTTTTATCATCTTTTTACTGAAATTACGAAGGATTCTGCATTCTAAATTATCTGCATGTAATTTACCAATGGCGATCATAATATCTGCTTTACAGTCATCTTTACAGATCAGTTCACCGGCAAGACGTAGCGTACCAAACGTGCAATTATTTGCTTTAATGTCACCAGCAATTTTCGTATCCAATACATAACTATTTGTAATTTTTATATCTCCTGCACCAGTTAATTTTTCAACATCAGCATTGTTAATGTTTACATCACCTGCTGCAATGATTTTACCTATTTCACCTGTGATTGGCTTACTACCAACTGACAATATATTATTTCTCATAAACGAACCTCCCAGTTATTTATTTTAAATATTATTTCATCGTTTTTTTGATTTTTATTTCGATTCATATCATCGGTTGTATTACTTTGATTATAATCTTCATTACTACTCTGAGATTTTTCTTGGTATTCCTTTTTATCTTGATGAGCATCTTGTTCATACTCTTCTTTATTATAATCTTGTTTGTACTGCCTTTTTTCACTAGTTGAGTCATCAGTCATTTTTGAATTAAAATCAAAGTAGTTCCTATACTTAATCTTCATTTGATTTGATATATCATCAATTCTTATCTTTTTAACTACTTGATATCGATTATCCATGTAGAATGGGGATTGTTCTTGATAGATGATAGAATAATATTCTAAGTTTATAGTAAATATCTCAATAATGTAGCCAGTTGAATCCAATTCACTAAGAGAATCCTTCATCCCAATTATCAATTCTGTTGTCTGTTCGTGTGTAAGATTTCGTTCTTTCATTAAATCACTCAATATAATTAATATTAAAACTTCAATATAATGAAAATTATCTCGGTTATATAATTTTTGTAAGAACTGTAAGAGAATTTCATCAATTTCTTTGATTTCTACTAATTCATCCATTGGAAAACCCTGGTTTATAACGTAGGGAGATAACATTTTTGCAAGTTCTTCCAATGAATATTTATCTTTTAATTCTTGAATGGATCGAATACGATTTAAAATCTGTTCTTTGGGGAAGTATGTCTCTTGCCCAGTATATGATGATTGTTTTATAAACCACTCTTCAGGAATTAAACGCTCTCTTTTCCATCGGTATAATTGCCCATATGAAATCCCAGTTTCTTTTAATAAATCTTTTTTTGAAATTAACATAGCGTTCCTCCTTTGAAACAATGTTATGTTATATTATGTTTTTGAGTGTAACATAACATTGTTACGTTGTCAATATATACCATTATAATAATAACAATTTTTTCTTAATTTTTTTGTTTTAAGTTTATATCAAATTTTTTAACTCTAGGTCAGCTCTATGTCCATCTCTAAGTTCAGTTCTATTTCTATTTCTAGGTTTATATTTAAGTCTTTTCTACTTCTATTTCTAAGTATATTTCAAAGTCCAATTCTAAGTTTAAATCTAAGTTTATATCTAAGTTTAGTTCCAAGTTTAAATCCTAGTTTATATCTAAGTTTAAATCCTAGTTTAAATCCTAGTTTAAATCCAAGTTTAAATCCTAGTCTTTTCTAAGTTTATATGTAAGTCTTTTTCTAAGACCATCTCTAAGTATATTTTTATATACATTATTAGATCTATTTCTAAGTTTATCTCTAAATCTATTTCTAAGTTTATATCTAAGTCTATTTCTAAGTTTATATCTAAGTCTTTTCTAAGTTTATAACTAAGTCTATTTCTAGGGTTTATCTAGTCGTTTATAAATAAATTAGCTTTTCATAATAAATAGAAACCAAGTTGTTTTAGATACTTGATTATAAAAAAGAGTTAGTTATAATCATTTTATCGAATGAATATAACTAACTCTCTTTTATATTATGTAATTAGATATCTATCTAATTAATGTATTTATACAAATCTAATATATGTATTTTAACATACCTAAACAATAATTCTTATATAATTAATTTCTATAATTTATATTTTTATATAATATTTCTTTGCGTAAAGTATTTTTCACAATATCAATCATCTTATTATTAGATAAAAACCAATCATTAACAATAATAAAATAATATTTAAAAAAGTAAATATCCCCAAATACGTTAATGGTTTTGCTCCTTCTGTTCTACTATAGAATTTGTAAGAAATTAAACTAGCTAGTGAAGCTATGATTGTACCAAGTCCTCCCACATTCGTACCAATTATTAAACTTCTTGAATCTAATGTAAAATTAGAAAGTAACACAGCTGCAGGGACATTGCTAATTACTTGACTTAAAATTAAAGATGCAATCACTTCTCTTGATTTAATTATGTCTGCAATAAAAACTCTTACTGTGTCAATTTGTTCTATATTACCAACAAATACAAAAAAACTAACAAAAGTAAAAAGTAAAGAGTAATCAACTTTTTTTAGAATACTCCTGTCAACAAGTAAAATTCCCAACACCACAATTATTAAGGTTAAGCGGTAATCAATAAACCGAAGTACCGTTCCTAAACTTAGTAAAAATAGCATGATATATATGATTGTTGATTGATTCTTTCTTGTTTTCTCATGATTTAATATATCCAGTGTTCCGTTATTCTCTATTAATCCACTTCTATCATCGATTCCCTGTTTATACAATACATCATTTTTAGTTGTTTTAATGCTTATTGCTTCATTTTTAACAAATAAACCAATCACGATTAACAATAGCAATGAAAATAAAACAAAAGGAAGTGTTATTTTAATAAAATCCAGCCCATTTATCTTATAGAAGGAGTATAAATACAAGTTTTGCGGATTGCCGACTGGTGTTAACATACTTCCAAGATTGGCTCCAATGGTCTCCATTACTATACAATAAATTAAATACTTCGTTTGATCAGCCATATGTAATATTAGTATGGTAAATGGTACAAATGTAATTAAGGCTACATCATTTGTAATCCACATAGAGCTAAAGAAACATAAAAGAATAAGTATGTAACACATCTTTCTAGTACTTGTAACACCTTTTAATAACGTCTCGGACAACATTAAAAATATACCATTTTTTTGCAAACCAGCTATTACTGCCATTAAGCAAAATAATAATCCTAAAACTCGGTAATCTATATAATTAAAATATTCGGATGTTGGTGGTACAAAAAACATAGTAATTATTGCTGCAATACTAGATATTATTAATACTAACTCTTTTTTTATTAACTGCTTTACTTTGTCCTTCATTGTCTTCTCCTAGGTATGTAATAAATTGCTACAAATTATTTTAACACTAAACTCTAATATTACAATCATTAATTACGAATTCATTGTTTTATAACTTCATATATGACTTGTTCCGACAATTTCTATATGTTATCATTTGAAGAGAAAGAAAAGTAACACAGGTTAAATTTAGGAAGGTAACTATGGAAAAAATAAATATAGGTATTGTAGCGCACGTAGATGCTGGTAAAACAACCATAACAGAACATCTACTATATCATGGCGGGGTTTTAAGAACCGTAGGAAGTGTCGATTTAGGAACATCACAAACCGATTTTATGGAAGTCGAACGAACTAGGGGTATATCCGTACAATCATCTTGTGTAACTATTATTACGCCAGAGAAGCAAATTAATATTATAGATACACCAGGTCATATCGATTTTGTTGCAGAAGTAGAACGTGCTTTATCCATATTAGACACTGCTATTCTTGTAATATCTGCTGTTGAAGGAATTCAATCTCAAACAGAAGTTCTTTTCGAAGCATTAAAAGCAACAAATACTAACGTAGTAATATTTATTAACAAAATCGATCGCGTTGGTAGTAATGTAGCGAATGTTCTGGAACAAATTAAAGAAAAATTATCAAGTCATGTTATCCTTTGTTCGAAGGTTGAAAAGGAAGGAGAACGTGAATGTAAAGCTGATTTTGTTTCAGATTTTAATTTAAATAATAAAAATTCCAAAGAATTTAGTGTGGATCTAGAAGCTCTTACTGTAATGGTATCTGAATTTGATGATGACATTATGAACAACTATTTATCTGGTGAACCCATAAGTCGTGATGAAATTCTGACGGTGTTTAAGGATAACATACAATGTAGCAATATAATTCCTGTATTATGTGGTAGTGGTAGTTTAGATATAGGCATGAGAGAATTGTACCAATTTATTCTTGATTATGTATCTCCAACAAAAAATCGCAGTGACGATAAGTTATCTGGAATCATATACAAAGTGACACATGATAAAACGATGGGACGAATAGCTCATGTTCGCTTATTTGGTGGAATGATTCATAACAGAGATACTATTTACTTGCCAGGTTCTTTAGATGGAGCTAAAATTACACAGATAAGAAGGTATTCTGGCTCTAAATATTCTGATTTAGGTGAAGCAAGTACAGGAGATATCGTAGCACTATGTGGTTTATCAAATGCTAAAATTTCAGATATCTTTGGTGAAGTGCAAGATATGTTAAACTACCAAATGGCTGTTCCACTACTTAAAGTAAGTGTCATCCCTAAGTCAAAGGATGATCTTCATAAGGTAATGATTGCTTTTGAAGAATTATCTGCAGAGGATCCACAGTTAGATATGGAATATAGAAAAGAAGACGGAGAATTATTAATTAGTATTACCGGTACAATACAATTAGAAATATTAAGTGTAGTAGTGAAAGAACGTTATAATTTAGATATATCTTTTTCAAAACCTAGTGTTATCTACAAAGAGACACCAACTAAAAAAGGGCATGGTTGCGATTATTACACTATGCCAAAACCTTGCTGGGCAATTATACATTTTGATATAGAACCATTACCACCTGGTTCTGGTCTTGTATACAGTTCCATTGTACCAAATGATAAGATGTTTTATCGGTATCAAAACCATGTAGCCTTAACAGTACCAAAAGCGTTAAAACAAGGTATGTATAATTGGGAAGTTACTGATTTAAAGGTAACTTTAGTGGATGGAGAACACCATACTGTTCATACACATCCAATGGATTTCTTTTTAGCAACACCACTCGCGATTATGGATGGACTACGTAATACAGGAACTACACTATTAGAGCCTATGCAAACTATACATATTACAGCATCGGAAGATTATGTAGGTAAAATAATTGGTGATTTAATAGCTATGCGTGGTCAATTTGATTCACCCGTAATACACAATGGTACTTGTCAGATGAAAGCAATTGTGCCAGTTTCAACATCCTTAGATTATTTTATCCGATTAGCTTCTTTAACAAGTGGTAAAGGGTTATTAAGCACTAGATTTTATGGCTACCAAGAATGTCCTATTGAACTAGGCTCCGTAGCCAAGCGATATGGAGTCAATCCATTAGATCGTGATAAGTGGATTTTAAATCAAAGAAACGCTCTTAGTTAGATTTTACATGTCTTTAAATACGATTTTCCACTCATTATAATTCATGAATCCTTCTAAATTGTATATATATTAATAGAAAGATGTTGGTGTCAAAAGTCATTTAAATAAGATCATCTGTGACTTGGCATTATGCAAATTACCACAGTCACAGCATAAACAATCCTTTTGGCCCAACATCATAGAAATATAAATTTAAGAGAATTTCCTTACTATTTATCTTGGAGGATCGATTGAATGGATCTTATTACTATTTTACTTTTATCGTTTGGTGTAGCTATGGATGCTTTTGCTATATCTGTTACTGATGGATTATGTTATAAAGACTTAAAACGAAAGCAAGCACTCATTACCGCACTTACCTTTGGATTTTTTCAATCATTAATGCCGATTATTGGCTACAAGATAGGAAATACATTTTTTGATACCATCTCCTATCTCGATCATTGGATTGCTTTATTTTTATTAGGTGCGATTGGTCTTAATATGATAATTGATAGTATAAGAGAATATCGACAAGCAGATGATTCCTGTGAGAGCATTAATACATTTTCATATAAAATACTTTTTGTCCAAGGCATTGCTACAAGTATAGACGCCCTAGCAATTGGTATCAGTTTTGCTTGTTTACATACAAATCTAATTTTTGCAGTGAGTACTATTGGTATTATAACTTTTATATGTAGTTTATTTGGTATTTTATTAGGTAAAAAATTTGATTCTGTGTTAAAAGAAAAAGCAGAACTATTTGGCGGTTTCATTTTAATTATAATCGGTGGAAAGATTTTTATTGAGCATATGTTTTTTTAATTAAATAGACTATCGTAAATTAAATCAAGTTTATAAGCCTACAAATCTTTATAGTAAGTATTTCATTTATTACTTTTATTTCTCTTTTGTAAATAAAACAGAACATAATATAATGACTCCGCCTATCATTTGTATCAAGGTTAACTCTTCTTGTAAAAATACGAATGACAGAACAATAGCCGAAATGGGGTCTATATAGCTATATAATGCAATCGTCTGAGTACTAACAAATTGCATAGCAGTAAAGTACATATAATAAGCGATTCCTGTATGTACAATCCCAAGTATAAAGATATTAATAATAGACTTTTGATCTAAATTCGTTATAGTAAATCCTTCTTTAATATAAATATATGGTGCTAAAACCAATACAGACATAATAAGTTGGGTTAACGTTATTTCAAACCCTGTTAACCCTTTTAATAATCGATTTATCAACATCACCAAGGCATAAAAAAAAGCTGCTGCAAGACCAAATAATATTCCCTTATATTGTTCTCCTGCTAATAGTGGCGTGGTATTTCCTAATCCAATTACAAGTATTAAACCAAGCATTGCAGCTAAAACTCCGCTTAATTTTTTCAGAGTTAATTTTTCCTTAAGCAACAGTGGTGAAATCAATACAGCAAAAATAGGAGCGAGATAATAACTTAATGAAGCTTTTGATATTGTCGTGTTGTTATATGCCTCAAATAAAAGAATCCAGTTTAACCCAACTGCACCCCCTGAAAGTATAATCAATACTAAATTTTTCTTTATAGCTGGAAATGATATTTTCTGTTTTTTAAAATAGCATACAGCTAATAAAAATATACTTCCAATTATCCCTCTTAAAAAAGCAATCCCTCCTGCTTCTAAGTGAATAGATCGAACGAATAATCCAACACTACCAAAAATCAACATTGCAATAATTAATTTAAACTTCGCTCGCATTATGTTAGTCATTAAAACGTACTCCTATTTTATTTTTTGCTATTTGTATATGGTCTAAGCTTCAATTTTAAGTTTACTCTTGGGTTTTTAAACTATTATATGCCCCAAGCAACATATTTTTAGCCCAATTATACTGCCAATCATCTGGATATTTACGATATTCACATTCTACAGTCATAATTAGATATAAATATATATCATACAATAACTTTCTATTTCTGACATTACTATCATTAGCGATACCACCATATGCATCCATATAACCTTTTAAATTACCTTCGTTATGACTCCGGAAAGCATATTCCATCAATGGATCACCAAATATAGCTCTTTCGAAATCAATAATACCTTCTATATGCCCATCTTTTATGAATACATTACCATCCCATAAATCCCAATGTACAAAAGATGGATTTTTTACTGTATTTAATTCATATGTAAATTGATTTACAAGATTCCATAACTCATCATAATTCAAACCGATATCAATATTTTTTGCTTTACCATCATTTATAACTCCACTAATCATAGATAAGAACGTACTAGACCAATCTTGATTATTACCTTTAGCCGATGCATAATAACCGAAATGATCACCATTTATCTCATTCATTTCACGGTTATACTTGCCTAATTCATATTCTATTTTGTATTGCTCATCTTCTGTCAAAGTTCCCTTTAACGTATTGTAATTCGTTCCAACTAATTTCGTCATAAAGAAATAATCTGCCTCACAGACATTGTTATCTGATCCTTCATGATCTTTTGAATAATACAAAATATCTGGTACTGGAACATTGGTTTTTTCCTTAACCAAGTTCATCGCTAACACTTCTGCTTTCATTAAGTTTACTTCATATGACATGACTTCAGCCATTTTAGGTGGTGCAATCTTTAATATAACTTCTCTGTTGTCGGAAAGCCTAATTAAATAAGCTACATTAAAAAAACCTTCCTTTAATTCATTGATGTAAATAGCTTCAAGATTTGGAAATGCTTTTCTTACCATAGCTTTAATTGTTTCTTCTGTTTGAAAATTCTTTGTTAAACTTATCATTTTTATACCCCCTTTTATACAACAAAAGGGCTATAAAAGCCCCTTTGTAAATTCTACCAATTTCTTCGAAGTAATTCCGGTTGGGTCTCTAAGTGAGAATAATCATTAAATCGTTGTAGGTAAAACCTGTTATCATCTTTTTCATATATTAGCTGAGTAATACTTGTATTCTCTAGTGATATGCCAAATAAAAATCTTTTACCCATTTCCATTCCTAGTAGACCTGCTAACAAAGCACGAATAACACCACCGTGAGTTACAACAGCTATGTTTTGCTTATCACTATGAATTATTTCATCTATGGTAACAATTGCTCTATTATATACATCCTGACCACATTCGCCGCCTGGATAAGGAATATCATTGGTTAAACTCATTTGTTCGATTTTAAACTCTTTATAATGCTCAGAGATATACTCCTGTGATTTCCCTTCCATATCTCCAAAAGATATTTCACGGATATTCTCTCTGATAATATGCTCTTGGTGTATAAATTGATTCACTACTTCGGCGGTTTGTACTGCTCTGATTAAATCACTAGAGTATAACTCATCGATTTTAAATGACTCTAATCTTTTTCCTAGTAATTCGGCCTGTCTAAACCCTTCTTTTGCAAGTTCCACATTAACATTACATAATGAGCTATTTTGTCTTCCATGTCTTATTAAGTAAATATTCATTAAAACTCCTGTCTAATTTTCTTATAAGTAGTAATTACTACATTAAAAGTTATAATAGATGTAGGTTATTTTGCTCAGAATATTTTATAATTTCATCTGGCCAAATGGAGGATTGAACTTCTCCAATATGTGCCTTACGCAAAAAGAACATACAGATTCTTGATTGCCCAATTCCCCCACCAATGGTATAAGGTAATTCTTTGTTTAAGAGTGCTTTTTGAAATGGTAATTCAGCTCTTTCTAAACAGTCGGCAATTTTTAATTGTTCTTGTAAAGAATCTTCATCTACGCGAATACCCATAGAAGATAATTCTAGAGCAATATCTAAAACAGGATAATATACTATAATATCACCGTTTAATTTCCAGTCATCATAATCCGGTGCTCTACCATCATGTCTTTCACCAGATGCTAGTGCTCCACCAATTTGCATAATAAATACTGCACCTTTTAATTTTGCAATTTTATATTCTCTTTCCTTTGGAGTAAGCTGTGGATATTCGTCTTCTAATTCCTGACTTGTAACAAATGCAATTTCTTCTGGTAAAATCTCTTTTATATAATCATATTGTTCAGACATATATTTTTCTGTGTTTTTTAATGAATTATATACCTTTTTAACGATTTCTTTTAACGTATCCACGTTACGATCCTGTTTTTCAATAATTTTTTCCCAATCCCATTGATCAACAAAGATAGAATGAATATTATCCGTATCTTCATCTCTACGAATAGCATTCATATCAGTATATAAACCTTCTCCGTTTTCAAAACCATATCGTTTTAATGCCATCCTCTTCCATTTTGCTAAGGAATGTACAATTTCAACTCTTGCTTCATTTTGCTCTTTAATCCCAAAACTTACTGGACGCTCTACTCCATTTAAATTATCATTCAAGCCTGTTTCAGGTTTTACAAATAAAGGTGCAGATACTCTTGTTAAATTCAATTGTTTTGCAAGTTCTCTCTCAAAAAAATCCTTTACGTATTTGATTCCTATCTCAGTTTCTTTAATACCTAAAGTAGATTCATATCCGTCTGGTATAATTAAATGATCCATGATATTCTCCTTATATTTAGACTTTATTTATAG
>JARBTX010000079.1 GCA_029239975.1 Anaerocolumna sp. | reverse complement strand
ATCTTTTAATCCCATATCTTTGATAACACTTAATATACCATTTCCTAGTGCCTTACCCACATCAAGCTTACCTATAGCACTTGGCGGAAGCATCACATCTGGGTCATAAACATACCCTTTTACATTTGCTTCAGCATCTGCCGTAACAGTTAGACCTCCAATTGGTCCATCACATTTTATCTGTAATGTTAAAATATCATTGGATCCTTTCATCATGCTTCCCATCATAGCACCCGCTGTTAATAACCTTCCTAATGCTGCTGATGCTACTGGACTTGTATTATGAACGCTTCTTGCTTTTTCTACTAAATCCCTTGTTGTTGCTGCAAATGCTCGTATTTGATTATTTGCTGCTGTAGCTCTTACTATATAATCTGACATGTTTTCCTCCATTCTTACGTTTCAAAGTGAATTACCTTTATACTTTACATATAAAAACCTTGACTTTCGCAGTACTATTTGTTATTCGTATAATCTTTTCATTTTTCATTTTTCACATTAACCTAAACCAATTTTTCTATAAATACTTTTTATTCTCTTGAAAGTTTTCTCTTGCAATAAAATAAACTCTTTCACTTGTATTCGTAGGTGGATTATGTGTAAATGCATCATAAACTGCTATAAATTCCATACCTGCTTCTTTTAGTAATTGTTTTACTACATCAAAAGAATAGGCTTTTTGATAATGTATCTCCTTAAAACGCTCAAATACATTCATAGGTTTATCTTCCATATCTAATTCTCTGTCTGTAGATTCTTCATCTATATCATTCTGTCTTTCTGCATCACCGATTAGTTCATCACTATTCACGTTATCTTCTTCTAGTTTAACGAAAATGGTCATATTGTATTCATTTATCTGTTTGTCATCATAATAATAATTTTCCCAGATGAAACTACATTCTTCTCGATTTTCAGCAATGGTATTATCCCCTAAAATATGTTTATATTTAAATTCTGTATTCATATCAAAAATAAAAATACCATTTGGATCTAGGTAATTATTCACTAATTTAAATACTTGTAACAAGTCTGCTTCGGATGTAATGTAGTTCATACTATCGCAAATACTAACTACAGCTGCCACTGTTCCATATAATTCGAAGGAACGCATATCTTGCTGTAAATAAAGTATTCGAGATACTCCATTATCTCCATCATAATCCATATCATCCATGTTATTATAAATAGTATCTTGATCTTCTTCAAACATTTCGCAATCATTTGAATCTACATAATCATTAGTATCTACATTACCTTCAGTATCTACACTATCTTTAGTTTCTACATAATCTTTAGTATCTACATAATCTTCAGAATCTTCTTTATAATCAATCTCATTATCTTCATAATTATCTTGAAGTTCTAAATCGAACTCTATGATATCACCTGTGATATCATCTGTATTATCAATAACTTCATAATAATTATTAAACTCTTGTTCTCTTGCAATCTCTAACATTTCTTCGGAATAATCAATACCAATCATGTCGTATCCCTTATCCGCAAGGCGTCTTGTAACATTACCTGTTCCACAACCTAATTCTAAAATTAAACCCGATGCAATCCCATATTCTTTTAATAAATTAGTAAGATACTCTGTCCATTCATCATAAGGGACATTGTCCATAAATATATCATAAACCTGCGCAAATCCTGTATATGCTTGCATCTTAGGCTCCCTTCAACTTATCTCTTTGTTCATATTTACATTTCTTATAATCTTAATAGCATTTGTAATAATAAAAATTTACTCACTACATACTTTAAGAACTTCAGAATACTTCATAGGTCCACCAAATAAATCAAGAGCACTTCCTATGGTAACGTCTAATTTATTTTGTCCTAATGTTTTTAATTCGTGTAAATCTTTAAAACTTCCTACACCACCAGCGTAAGTGATTGGTATACCATCCCACTTACCAAGTAGAGTAACTAAATCTTTCTCGATTCCAGATGATTTTCCTTCTACATCAACTGCATGTATTAAAAACTCATCACAATAGTTCGTTAATTTATTTAACGTCTCTTCGTTCACACATACATCCGTAAACTTCTGCCACCGATCCGTAACGATGTAATATATACCATCTTTTTTACGGCAACTTAGATCAAGAACCAACTTATCTCGTCCAATTTTTTTCACTAATTTTTCCAAGTTATCATAATGAATTTTACCATCTTTAAATACAAAGGATGTAACGATTACATGGGTTGCTCCTTTATTTAAAAAGTAAGCAGCATTGTCATCTGTAACTCCACCACCTATTTGTAAGCCGCCTGGATAAGCTGCTAGAGCTTTTTCCGCTTGATTACAATCTTCTTTGTAATACTCACTACCCACTGGATTTAATAATATAATATGTCCACCAATTAGATGACTCTTTTTATAAGTTTTAGCATAAAAAGCGGCATCTTGTTCTGATACAAAATTTTCGTTTGCTTGGTTATTATCATCTAATAAACTACCACCAACGATTTGCTTCACTTTTCCATTATGAATATCGATACATGGTCTAAATTTCATATTTTCTCCAATCTTTACTGGATATCTATAGCAATTTCTGATTATTTAACACATATTATCATAATTGATAATGAATCGCAAGTATACTAGAGTCACTCTATTTTTCTGACAATCTAACATATATTTGACGGTTAAAAAGATCCTTGCCAAAAATATCAAGATAAATTTTCCTTACATCTTCATACAGTTCATTGTCATTTTGTTCTTCTGTACTTAAAGTAAAAATAATATATTCACAAGAAAAAGCTTGGCTTAGAATATTACTTTGTCTAAATCCATTTCTTAAATAAAAGTTTATACGACGGATACTTTCTTCTTTATTTTTTTCATCGTTTATATAATCAGGGTTTTCTATTTCTGCAATTAATACCGATGAATCTTCCATAAATTTATTCTTAATTTCATTAATAAATTTACTTCCAAGCCCAATGGAACGATATGCTGTTAATACTGCAAAATAATCTAACAAAAAATATTTATTACACTTGGACTTTATAAAATATGCATATCCTAATGGTATTTTGTCATCAAAAAACCCATAACAAATATATTTACCTTGTTTTACTAACCGCTCCATTATGTTAAATGGTTTAATCTCATTTTTGTGAAAGTCGTTGATTAAGTAGGAATAATAAAAATCAAAACGTTCACTTTCTGTTAAAATTCTCATTGTCATATTGTATTCCCTTTATAATTGTATTTCTTTTATGATTGTATTGCCTTTATAATTGTATTCCCTTTATAATTTTACTTCCTTTATATTATTAGTCTTATTGTATTATTTTACTTATCTCATAGAATTTGAAAAAAAACGAGAAAGATGAATTTGTATGTACTTAATGTTATTTATCCCTGAAATCTTCCCATTATTACGGTATTATAGTATCTCCCATCTTTGTGGATACGATCATGTAATAATAAACCTTCTTTCACAAATCCAAACTTTTCATATAACCGTATCGCTTTTTCATTAGTTTCTAATACAGTTAAATTGATTTTTTGAATGCCTATCTCATCTGCCCAGTTTATGATATGTTCTAACAATATTCTGCCAATTCTATATCCCTGGTATTCATTTAATATACAGATACCAAACTCTGCTTTATGCTTAAAACGACTTAATTTATTTCCAACGCAACGTGTAAATCCAACTATTCTTCCATCTACTTCTGCTACCAAGAACAAATTCTTCTCTGCTTCATTATCATCTTTAATTAAATCTTCAAACTCTTTCGGAGACAAATATCCTTCACCAGGCTCACGGTCTAGATTTTGTGTTTCTCCATCGATTTTTACTCTTAACTCCGATAATTCGGCTGCATCTTTTACAGTAGGACAACGTAGCGTCCAATAAAGATTTTTTGATTCAACACTTTTGCTATGTATAGTCATAGTTACTCCAATCCTTATGATTTCATACATAATGCTTTTAAGTAAACGTAAACGTTAAATTACTATTTTAACCTTTGTTATACGAACTAGCAACCTTAAAGATTAATTAGTTTTATATAAATCAACAAAAAGTAACTTAATATCTTCTTATCATAATTCCTTTCATATTCTCTGAATCATTATGGGTATGATAAATCAATTCTTTTTCTTCCTCCGTACAACCAATTAATATTTTTATTTCAGAATCTTTTTTTGTTAAATCTATGGTACATATTATCGCATCGATAGTTTGATTCTTATTTGTGCCCTTCCAAACATCAATACCACTGCCATCCATAGAGGATGTATTCCTTAGATAACCATAATCTACTTTATAAAGAAAATCTGGATATTTAGGATGAACAGTACCTTTTGGTCTATCAATTACAATTTCTGATTGTTGTATTAACTTCTCCAGTGCTTCCCAAAACTCAAAATCATATTTCATAATGATTTCTCCATTCATGATTTAAACTACGTAGTTTTATTCACTTGTTATAAGCAAATTTATATCGTTATAAACAAAATCTTATACTTAATCGGTCTATCTGTATGACTTCTACTCCTGAACTTTTTAATATTATTATTGCTCATACGAAATAACCACGATTTCAGGATCTATTTGCCTGGATGTTATATAAGCAACATACTTACCTGTAATATCTGGCATAATCTGTGGTTCTTTCCCTGTTACTAAATATTCTTTTTTTGATTTAATACTATATAAATAGATATCCGAATTTGGCTTTTTGCCATTTATAATTACATCATTACTTGAAATTCCTTTCCTTTCATCCATCCAAACAATGTAATTATTATAAATGCGTGGATAAGCTTGATTGGCTCTATTTTTCGTAATTCTTATTTTCTTACCATTGTCTAAATCATAAAGATATATATCTGCTTTTAGACTATTATTATTTCTATCTTCCCATACAATATAATTTTGATAAACATCTGGATTACATTCCTGCAGTGGACCATCTGCAATTGCTTGCTCTTTACCAGTTTTGATATCATACATATAAATATCTGTATTATTCTTAGGAAGATTACTTCCCCACCTTACTTCTTTTTTTTCTTGAAAATTCCTGCCATCTTCCCATACTATTTTGTTGTCACTAATATTTGGACTCGTATGGATACCAGAAGCCGTCGATATTAGTTTCTCTTCACCAGTTGCTATATTATATAAATAAATGTCCCATTCTGGATTCATATCTTTTTTATTATCATTTCTATTGTCTTGCCAAACAATATAATCTCCCCATATTTTAGGTTGTACCTGTCCTGCAGGGTTTGTTGTTATCTGAATGATTTCGTCCTTTTGTATGTCATATAGAAATATATCTGTATTTGTTGTTTCATCATAGCCATAATCTTTTCCTATCTCATCTGTATTATTGTAAGCAGACCACACTACCTTGGTTTCATAAATATCATAACCGCCAACAATATTTTCATCGATTTCTTTCATCACTTTTTTCGTATCTAGATTAAGAATACGTAGTCCATTTTCATCTACAACCATATAATTATCACTTAATACAAAGGAATATCCAGTTGTTGTATAATATGGATTTTCATTATTCTCCTTTATTTGTTTACTATATCCATCATTTTGGTAGAATTCTTGGTAGCCAATAAAGATAAAAACAATTGCAAATGTTATAATTGATAACACCATTATCTTCTTTCTCATTTTAACCCTTCTTTCTTCAATCAAAACCAACTATTCAAAACCAACTATTATTTTTTATTTCCTAACCACCTTTATATTATTATACAGTAACTTTTTATAAGTATCTACCTTTCCATGAATTTTATGGTAATTAATTGATTCAGTTCAAAGTAACTTTTACAAAATACAAATAACTTGATTCACAAAAAACTTGGGATTATGATAAAAGAAACTATATTAAAATTATTTCTTGACTCTCCCTATAACTGTAATGATATGTTTAATAAAGATTTAAATAAATGCAAAGGAGTACTATTCATGTACAAAATCGGTGAATTTTCAAGGTTATGTAGCGTACCTGTAAAAACGTTAAGATTTTATGATAATGAAGGTTTATTAAAACCAGATTATATTGATCCTTTTACGGGATATCGCTATTATGCTCCAGCAAAATTATCAGACATTAATCGCATTATCGCAATGAAAGATATGGGTTTTTCCTTAGAAGAAATTAAAGATACATCGAAAGACAACTTATCAATTCTAAACACTAAAGAATTATCCCTAAATAAAGAATTATCGGAAATCAAAGAGAAACTAAAAAAGCTAAGGTCAGTGAGAGAAGTTATTCTAAAGGAGAGTGGTGAAATGTTACACGTTATGATAAATCGTGTTGAACCAATTAGAACTATTTCAGTAAGAAAACTATTTTCTAATCAAAGTGCAATAAAAGAAGAACTACAACATATGAAACAACTTCTTCTAGAATATAATATAGCATTTGGGGAGATGACTATAGGAATTAATTATGATATTACATATGATGAAAATAACCTAGATTATGAAGTTTGTATTCAAACCATTGGAACTATACCTAACGACTTCCCATACATAATAAAAACCATAAAAATCTCCGATGAAACTGCCAGTGTAGTTTGTAAACAAGAAAATTTAAATTCAGCTTATACTGATCTACAATATTATCTAGCAAATAACAATTATCAAGTAATAGGAGCTTTCTATGAATTTTACCATACAGATGGAACAATTGAGTTAAAAGTGCCAGTATGTAAGTTATCTGAACGTTTCACTGAACCTAAAAATGATAATCTAAATGTTCCATTTGTAAATGATGAAGCTGTAATTGGTAAATGGAGAGTCATTGATATTTTGCCATCCGTTGACTGTTTTCACCCGGATAAATTAAAAAACGTAGATAATGTTATGTTTCAAGAGATTTTTTTCTTACCAAACGGAGAAGATTATTGGTGTTTTGGATGGACAAAAGGATATTTAAAGGTATGTATGGAATACCCTAAAACTTACGGCTTAAATCCTTATGAGATACATAAATTAAACGGTAAAACATATATGCTAGTTCACTTTAAAACCAAAGCATACTTTTATAATAATGCTAAACCTGAGATATTCGTGCTTGAACAAGTAGATAATCTGTTCTATACCAAAGCAGATACTAAGCTTACTGATAATACAGATTATCCTTTTGAAACAGATGAAACTGTATTAGGTACATGGGATGTATGCGATTATGCTCATTCCATACAAGATTTTAACCCAGATCAAACAAATCCTTACTTTCCGAAGGACTCACTTTTCTTTCGAAATATTAGCTTTTATTCTGTGGGAAAATGTAATCTTACCTATGCGGATGGAAAATCTTATTCAGATCCTTTCTTTACATGGACAAAAGGAATGGTATTAGCGCATTACGATAAAGTATCAGAGCATTATGAAATAAAACGTATAAAGGGCTGTGATTACTTATTTGTAGAATGGAAAAGCGGAGATTATACATACGGGAGACGAAGTCCTAGTTTATATGTATTTAAAAGGAATGTCTAAGCAGATTTTAATAATAAGCAATCTAAGTCACAATATATTTATATAGACTAAAACTAGGAGGTAGTATGATGTACGATTATAAATTTGTAAGATTAGAATTACAGAAGTTTTCTTTTACTGAGTTAAAACCAAAACAAGATTATCATCAAATAGTAATGGATTACGCGAAAGAAGGTTGGAGATTAGTACAGGTTTTAACTCCACCAACTGGCACGTATGGATCGGCTACACATTTTGAATTAATTTTTGAAAAACAGATATAAGACGAATTCTTCAAAAAAAGCGAATTATGAGAATTCATAAAGATTCCTTATGTCATTATATCTTGTTATACTATTCTTTCATATAGCTAACGAATAAATTATTAAGATAAAAAAAGACCGCTATCTGGGAATTGATAACGGTCTTTCGGGTCTAAGGGAAAATTCAGAAAACCCTCTGACTATATTAATAACAATCCCAAGGAGGATTCGTTATTAAGCTAATTAATAACCATTAAAATGATAAACATTGACAATGGTTTTTAGTACGAATTATTTTTACGAAACAATTCGTTAACACAATCCTATTCTTTTTTAGGTCAGTTGTCAATATAAAACTAATGTAAACCCTGTGAAATATTAAATAATACATGAGATTTAATATAATACATCCATCTATTCATGGATAATTATATCTATTTATAACTCATGAATATCTTGTTCATTTATTTTTTAATTATTCGATATTATGTTCTGCAAACTGTATTATGCCTGTACAATACGACTATACATAGTTTTTAATGTAGGATATAAGTCTTTAAATACATCGTATTTTTTGTTATATAATGCAACAACTTCTGGGTCTTGTTCTGTAGTTTCAATGACTTTTATTAACTTACCTGCCGCTTCTTCTACATTACTATATTTACCACATCCAACTGCTGCTAAGATTGCTGCACCAAATGCAGGACCCTCTTCGCTATTAATTTTATCTACTTTTACGTTAAGAACATTTGCTATGATTTTACACCATAATGGACTCTTAGCACCACCGCCATTAATACGGATTCGTTCAATATCAACGCCAAGTTTTTTCGTAATTTCAAAGGAATCACGAAGTGCAAAAGCAACACCTTCAAGGACAGCTTGAGTCATATCAGAACGGCTAGTATCCATTGTCATACCAATAAAAGTTCCTCTTGCATCTGGATTATTATGTGGAGTTCTCTCTCCCATTAAATATGGCAGGAAGTAAACATTGTTTTCGCCTAATTTACTTACAGCAGCTTGTTCTTTTCCATATTCTTTTGTGCCTATAATCTCATCCATCCACCATTTGTTAGAAGCTGCTGCGGATAACATTACACCCATAAAATGATATTTTCCATCTGCATGAGCAAATACGTGAAGCGCATTTTTTTCTACTTCTGCGTATTCTTTACTTGCAATAAAAACTACTCCACTAGTTCCAAGTGAAACGTTACACATTCCATGACCAACTGTTCCAGTACCAACGGCTGCAACTGCTTGGTCTCCACCACCAGCGATAACTTTTACATTTTCTGATAAACCTAATTCTTTTGCAACTTCTGCTTTTAAGTTACCAACTACTTCAAAGCTCTCATATACATGTGCTAGTTGTTCTTCCTTTAAGCCGATAATATCAAGCATTTCTTTGGACCAACATTTATTTTTTACATCAAGTAATAACATTCCAGATGCGTCAGATACATCAGTACAATGTATACCAGATAACATATATGCAATATAATCTTTTGGTAACATTACCTTATTAATTTTTGCAAAATTATCTGGTTCATGTTTTTTAACCCATAATAATTTGGGAGCTGTAAATCCTGTTAATGCCATATTACCTGTATAAGCAGATATCTTATCCACTCCGATTTCATTGTTTAAGTAATCACATTCTTCCTGAGTACGTCCATCATTCCAAAGAATAGCAGGACGAATTACATTATCCATCTCATCAAGAATTACCATACCATGCATCTGTCCACTGAAACTGATTCCTTCAACACTGGATTTATCACAATCTTTTGTTAATTCCTTAATTCCATCCATCAAATTCGTATACCAATCTTCTGGATTTTGCTCTGACCAGCCTGGGTGCGGAAAAAATAATGGATATTCTCTAGTTACAATACTTTTAATATCTCCTGCTTCATCCATAAGAAGAAGTTTAACTGATGAAGTTCCTAAATCAACACCAATGTATAACATACAGATTCTCCTTTATAAACACTTTGCCCTTCGGGCAAAATACCAAGAAGGGCAAAGCGTGTAATTTATATTTTTATTCATAAATTTATATTATAAACAGATTAAAACAACTATTAAGATTTAACTATTTATTGTGTGATAATTCCGATAAACTTTATATCGCAATCAATAATATAAATTTTTATATTTATTTTGTTTCTAAGATGTATTGATTTAAAATTGATTCAAGAAGTTCTTGTCTGCCAGAAACATTTGGTGTAATACCATTTGACATTGCATAAGCTTCTAATTCTTTGAATCCAACTTTTCCTTCAACAATATCTTTACCAATTCCATCTTTGTAGCTAGCATAACGATTCGCAATAAAGTTTTCAAATACTTTATCTTCTATTAATTTAGCTGCTACTTTTAAGCCTCTTGCAAAAGTATCCATACCTGCGATGTAAGCATAGAATAAATCTGCTTCTTCAAAGGATGCACGTCTAACTTTAGAGTCAAAGTTTAAACCACCCTTAGTAAATCCACCAGCTAGTAAAATTTCATACATAGCAAGTGTAGTGTCATAAACGTTAGTTGGGAATTGATCTGTATCCCATCCAAGCATTGGATCACCTTGGTTTGCATCAACACTACCAAGTACACCGTTAATACGGCATTGATTTAACTCATGTTGGAATGTGTGCATAGCAAGTGTAGCATGGTTAGCTTCAATATTCATTTTAAATTTATCATCTAAACCGTATTTTCTTAAGAAAGCTAATACAGTTGCTGTATCTGTATCATATTGATGTTTTGTTGGTTCCTTTGGCTTTGGCTCGATTAAGAATTGTCCTGTGAATCCTATTTCTTCTGCATATGCAACAGCCATCTTCATTAATCTTGCTAAATTATCAAGTTCTAAACCAGTATCTGTATTAAGTAAAGTTTCATAACCTTCTCTACCACCCCAGAATACGTAGTTCTCTCCACCAAGATCTTTTGTGATTTCCATAGCTTTTTTGATTTGAGCAGCTGCATAAGCAAATACAGTTGCATTACAAGAAGTACCTGCACCATGAACAAAACGTGGGTTACTGAATGCATTTGTTGTTCCCCATAAACATTTGATTCCTGTACGTGCCATTTCTTCTTTGATAACTGCTACGATTTCATCTAATCTAGCATTCGTTTCTGCTAAATCTTTTCCTTCTGGAGCGATATCTCTGTCATGGAAACAGAAGAATGGAATTTGAGCTTTTTCCATAAATTCAAAAGCAGCATGTACTCTTTCTTTTGCTATTTCCATTTCACATTCTGAATTATCCCATGGTCTAAACATAGTTCCAACACCAAATGGATCACTACCCATGTAAGTTAATGTATGCCAATATGACATAGCAAATCTTAATTGCTCTTTCATGGTTTTTCCCATTACAACCTCATCTGGATTGTAATACTTAAAGGATAGTGGATTTTTGCTTTCCGGTCCTTCATAATTAATTTTACCTATGCCTTCAAAATAAGCCATCGTATTTCATCCTCCTATATAGTTTGTTGACTGAACTAATTCTTGATAGTATAAATATAACAACAATTATGGTTTTTGTCAAGGTAATTTAAAACATTCGCACAAAGAAATCCGGTACATTTTTTTACTTTAGAAAGAAGCCGATTCATGATGTTTAAAATCAGTATCGGCTCCACTAATTTTTACTTATGGTTAGTATTTTACGACTTCATTTTAATTATTCCTTTTTTAGTATTTTTTTATTATATCATTTCAGTCGTTTTTATTCCTTCATCAATGACTTCTTGGAACACTTCATTTGTTATCGTTTCCATATCCGGATAAAGTGAAATTTTTGTGATTCCATAATGTCTTAATTGAGTTTGAATGTCATGAAAATTCTCCCAAGCAATATTAATTTTGCTTAAGTAATAACCTGCGTCTTCAAATATATTTAAGGCGGTTAGACTTTTTACACGTGGAAATACTGTAAAAGTACCTCTTTGAGCTACGATTCTAGTAGTATTTAAAGGACCAATTGCTGCAGCTGGTTTTAATGTATTTAAAATATCACTTTCTGGACCAAAAAATAGGTTAAAAGATGATTCTTCTACATTTGGAATATAACCTGGCTTTAAAAAGCTGTGAAATGAAAATGCTTCATTTAGTTTTACCGGGTGTAAAATCCAAACTGCTGCATCCACACCATATGTTAAGGATGGGTCCTCTGGGTCGGTTGCGAAGAATAAGCCTGTTAATGCATCACGGCTCCAGTCTAGTATACGTGCTGGTAATCCATAATGTCTTAGCATAAACAGCCAACTCCAATAAGAAGCAGTATCTTCATTGAATGGATATGCAGGTAATTTTTCAACATATGGAATTGCCATCGATTTAAATTTTGATAAGAACACCGTTTCGTATAATGGGTTTAGTTGCAATGTTCCACGCTTTCTAGTGATTGTCGGTAATAAATCAAAACCATGCTGTGCTTGACCCCTATACCATAGTTGGCAATTAGTTCCTTGTTCCACGTTACATAAGGTTCTAAATACTGATTCAACTGCATTTAAGTATTCAGCCACGGATTTAATGCGAAAATTATTTTGCACCTCTAACTTATTGGAACACTCATTAGCAGCATGTGTTGCAGTTAACTCTTTTGTATTTGGGGAAACACTATCTTCTCCACTGTTACTCTTCACAATTTCTGTTGTAACTTTATTATTTGTATAAGTCATACAAAAACCTCCCTTATTAACCATTCCACGAATGGTTACATCATATAATATGTGAAACAATAAGAAACGTGTCGATTTATGTCTTAACGGATTTCTTGCATAGGTTTCCCTTTTCAATTTTATAAAATTATGTTACTATAAGCCTATATACGACGGGTGACAGTTAATTTGTCATGGATAAGGATGGTTACTATGGTTACAGGAAGTAAAGAACTGATACGTGATATCAATAGCACTCTGGTGTTAGAAACAATAATCAATTCGCAACCCATATCCAGAGCTGCAATATCGAAATTATTAGGACTTACAAAAGCTACAATATCAGCTATTGTTCAAGACCTAATCAATAAAAACTTAGTAATAGAAATCGGAAGTGATGATACAAGTCTTGGTAGAAAACCTATATTGTTAAACTTCAATAAAAAAGCTGGTTATGTTATATGCGTAGATATTGGTGTTGAAACTATTTCTGTATTATTATCTGATTTGCAAGGTGAAGATTGTAGTCTTAAACAAATGAAAACACCAAATAACAATGATAATTTTATTCCTGATTTAATTGGTTTAATTGAATCAATGATTCCCGATTCCAATATGGTAACATATGGCTTAGTTGGCATCACATTAGGTATCCATGGTGTTGTATTTGAGAATAAAGTATCCTTTGCCCCATATTATGATTTAGCTGAAATAGATTTAGCTGGTAAATTAGAGGAACACTTTAATACTCCGGTTTTTTTAGAAAATGAAGCAAACCTTTCCGTTCTAGGAGAAAAAACATTTATGTATGACTATCCTAATATTGCCAACATCAGTGTACATTCTGGTATTGGTTTAGGTCTTTTAATCAATAATACTTTATATACTGGATTTAATGGCAGAGCAGGAGAATTTGGACATACCATCGTAGAAATAGATGGTAGAGACTGCCCATGTGGTAATCATGGTTGTTTAGAACAATATGTTTCAGAACGAGTATTAATGAGAGAATTTGCTAAGAAAAAGGGTGTTGAACAAGTTGATTTCGAATTATTAACAACGATGTATCAAACAGGAGATAAAGACGCAATTGAGATAATTGAGAATTTTATTAAGTATATGACTGTATGTGTGAATAATATCGTCAATGCATACAATCCAAATATTGTTATAATTAATAGTTCTTTTACTACCTTTTTCCCAGGGTTAACAAGATTAATCGAACAATCCTTACGTAGTAAAATGAATAGTGTTTTACGAATTGTACCATCTGCACTACAGGATTCATCCATACTACTTGGTGGAATATGCGTGGCTATTAAAAGTTTTCTTGGAATTAGTACATTGAATTTAAGAAACCATGAGATGTTTTAAGAACCTGTAGAATCTAGCATCATTCGATATTTAGTGCGATTCAATATTTAGTACCATTGGATTTTTTGTGCCATTGGCTATTTTGTACCATTGGATATTTTGTACCATTGGATATTTTGTGCCATTGGATATTTTGTGCCATTGGCTATTTTGTGCCATTGGCATTCAAATAAGTGCACCTAAAAATGTATACAAGATATTATTTGTATCACATTTTTAGGTGCACTTAAATTATTCCGATTCAAGAAAATAATGAAATATGAAAACTATAATCTATACTTTAATTAATAATTTACTCTCTTCTGAATTACGTATTATCGTTACAGCCTGCTTAATATTAACAATAGTTGTTTCTTGGTATTCACCACCAAATTCACCATCTATACACCATGGTACCGACTCTTCTGATTTCAAATGTAACTCTTTTACAGGAAATGATATTATATGATCACTATTTAAATTTCCTTTTAAAAGATCATTGATAATGCCTTGAAGATCTAACACATTTTGTGGTTTTTTGATAAATAACCCTTCAAATAATCCATCATCTAATAATACATCTTTTCCAGCAAGACCTTTAAATCCACCTACTGAATTAGAATTCGCTACCATTCCATAGATAAAATGATCATTTATCATACGATCTCCAATGGTAATTTCCATATGATAGGATTTCCAGTTGGGTAATCTCTTTACACCTTCTAGAACATAAGCTAAACGTCCAAGAATATTCTTTGTGGTTTGCGGAGTCTCATAGGATGTTTCAGTAAACAATCCAAATGCCGCAGTGTATGTAAAGTATTCCCCATTGATTGCACCTACATCGCAAGGAAATTCTTCTCCATTTAATGCTACTGTAGCTGCTTTTGGCATGTTTTTTGGTAAATTAAGATTATAAGCAAAATCATTTGTAGTGCCTGACGGGATATAACCTATCTTAGTATGGTTACCAGTCTGCATAACTCCGCTTATTACTTCATTTAATGTACCATCTCCACCAGAACATACAACTAAATCGTATTGATCTCGGCTTAAGCAATCAATTACAATTTTATTGGCATCTTTTTTACAAGCTGTTGAATAGATTATCACCTCGTAGTTACTTTTAACAAATAACTCAATAATGCTGGATAACCAGTTTTTTATCTTACTTTTTCCGGCATGTGGGTTATAGATAAACAAAAGCTTTTTTTTCATAATTGTTGATTTAATCCCTCCTTTTTCATTTCTTTTTTACGTTTCGTCATGATTCCTCCAATACGTCCAGTATCTTTGGCTGATAATGACTTCCATCCATCCTTTAGAACCTTATCCATAAGCCCCAATTCTTCTGCGATTTCATACTTCAATTTTTCATCTGGTTTTAATTCGTCAAAATTTATTTCATCTATTTCTGTTTTCTTTTTACCCATTTAAAACTACACCCTTTCTATATTTTAACATGGGACTGCTTTCATTACAATTATCTTTCGTAGTGAAACAGTCCCATGTTTTATATAGTATTAAGTGTAGCCTAGATATTTTTATTTCATACCGATATTGGATAAATCTTTTGATTTATTTCAATTATCTTAATTAATTCGGAATAGTTGTATTGCTTTTTCTAATTTTCTTGCGTCTTCTGCTAATTCTACTGCTGATTCGCTTAAACTTTCCACGGAACCAATCTGATTATTTGCAGTTGCACTTACTTCTTCTGATGCTGCAGCTGTTTGCTGCGCAACGGCTGATATATTACGAATTGCATCAAGTGTGTCCTCTTTTGCAGTTTCAATTCCTTTTACTCCAATTGATATATTATCCAAATTGGATACTAGGTTTCCTACATGCTTATTAATATCTTCAAACACATGAATTGTTTTATTAAGCGCATCTGTCTGAGATTCAACAATTTCTTCTGCTTGTTTCGCTGATTTCGCTGTACCTTTTGTTTTATTTTGGATTTGCGTTACAATATTTTGAATTTCATTAGCTGCTTTCACTGATTGATCGGCTAACTTTCTTATTTCATCAGCAACTACTGCAAATCCACGTCCTGCATCTCCTGCTCTAGCAGCTTCTATGGAAGCATTTAATGATAATAGGTTGGTTTGAGATGCAATCTCATTAATAATACCAACGAAATTACCAATGGTATGGGATTGTTCTTCTAAGTCTTCGATTTCTTTAATTACCAATTGAGTAACATCCGTTGTTGCTCTGGATTTACTATTTAATTCATCGATAATAACGAGACCTTCTGAAACAATACCTTTTGTTCCATCTGCAATACGTTCTATTTCATATGTACTGCTATATACTTGATTAATCTTATCAGAAAGATTTGACATCTGACTTAGACTATGTTCTGTATCAGATGCTTGTTGAACCACACCTTTTTCAATTTCATCAATCGTAAAGGAAATTCCTTTGGTAGCATCCAATATTTCTTCTGATGTAGAAGATAAAACCCCTGCTGACTCACTTACTTTTAAACCAACATCTGCAACTTCACCAATTAGTTTTCTCATTCCTAGCATCATTTCTGATAAACTACCTGATAAAATTCCAAATTCATCTTTTCGTTTCGATTCAAAGTTTACTGTTAAATCACCTTTGGAAGCTTTTGCAATTAATTTCATTAACTTTGCAATCGAGTTAGCTATACCAGCTGCTAATAATGTACCAATGAAAATAGCAAGTACTGAAGCAAAAAAGATAAAGAAGAAACTCATATTTCTAATATCAGTTGCCTGCTTTAATATTGTAGCTTTCGGAACTAATGTGCAAACCATTACACCTGTATTTCCTACTTTACTATATACGTATAAATATTCTTCTCCACCAAATTTCTCATAGGATAATCCACTTTCTTGATCACTCTTTAAAGAATCTTGATAAAATAGAGTATCAGCAAATACTGGCTTATCTTGTGGAACTGTTAATGTTTCTCTTCCATCCGGTGTAATAAGACCAATATAACTACCTTCTCCACCATCAACTTCATTTAGTATTTTAAGTATTTGATCTTTAGAAACATCTAAAACAATAAATGCATTTGCTTTAGACATTTTACTTACTAAGGATAAGGCATATTTTTCGTTCTTAATTTTTAATTTTTCATCGATTAACTCGTGTGAACCAACCCAAACATTTCGATCTTTACTTTCTAAAGATTTCTTGGCTTGATCTGTTTCAAGGAATTGTGAATAAAGATCCGCTCCTGGTGTTCCTGTGGTTGAAATACTTGATCCAACTTCTGCAATCACATGAACTGCTTGAATAAAAGAGTTTGTTTCTCTAACAACCATGGTTTGCTCTTTTAGTTCACGCAATAATTTCACATCTTCAAGAGTGTCTTTTGTATAACTTCTCTTGTAATAATCTTCAACAGTCGCACTTAACATAAATTCTACAGCTTTACCTGATACGGATGTAAAACCTAGATTTAGATAATCACTTACAGCATTTAATGTATCTGCTTTACTAGTTTTATAATTGTCAGTGATTGCATCCGAAGACATATTGTAAGAATATATACCAAATACTGCTAATAAAATAACTGGTACTGCAAATGCAATTAAAATCCTTGCCCTAATTCCTCTAAATTGATCAATAATTCTTTTTCTTTCTTTTATTTCCGTTTTAATTTCTTCTTTTTTTGCTTTTCCTTCTTTTTTCAAGATTTCTAACTTCTTCTTTTGTTTTAAAAGTTTTTCTTCTGCTTTATCATCTAAAGTCTTTTTTTTATTTTCTGACTTTATGTAATCCTCTAATGTCTTTTGTTCCTTCATCCTAGGGAAAGAACTTTTGTTTTTCTTCATGGATTTATCCTCCTGTAAATCATTACTTAAAAATTCAATTAAAATTATATTGAATCGAAAGCGAAATACATTTATTTTTATCCTTATTTTTATTCGCTACCCTCGAATAATTTTAAGAATAAAGGTATAAATAATAACTATTTACATTATTAATTATAGCATATAAACCTACAAATTAAAACAAAATTCTAGTCATATAGTACAATTGGCATATATATTACTCATATATGCCAAATTTATACACATCAGTAATTAACTGGGATAATTATCTCTTTTCCAAGGGAGAAACTATAGATTATACGCTCTTTTACTTCCTTACCCGTTAATTGTTCCAACGCTTTTTGATAGTAGTCAAGTTGCACTAAATATCTCTTAATTAGCTCATTCTCTCCATCTTTTCCATATACTGAATCCGTCTTATAATCTAATAATACCCACTTGTCATCTTCTTCAAAATAGACGTCAATAACACCTTGGATTAAGACGAGTTCTTCACTTTTCATACTTGGATTAATTTCATGAGCTTTCATGCCCATAACGAATTGGCGTTCTACATATAATTTGCCTTGTTCTTTCGCTTTACGCATACGAGCTGCAATTGGACTAATAATAAACTTACATAATTTTTCTTTATCAATTGCTTTTATATCGTCTTCATTCAATTTACCTTCCATTACTATGCTATCTAGTACTAATTCTATATCCTTTTCATTTTTTACTTCTAATAAATTTATATATTCAAGAATACTATGATACAATGTTCCTAAATCTGCTCCCACAATAACTTCGGAGCTATTCATAAATTTAGGTACCGGCATTATTTTTTCCTTTTTCTTTATCCCTTTAATTGGTACTCCAAAGTCATCCGCTTCTAATTGTCCCAATCGTTTTAATTCAGATACTGTAAGCTTTGTATGAATACTCGTTTCTGCAAGATACGGATATACATAATTCATATGCTCTTCTATCTGTTTACGCACCTCTTCATTGTGAACTACCTTAGTATCCCACATCATTAATTCTTCTTTATTAAAGTTTTTAAAAATCTGATTTATTATCTCTTTTCCAGCTAGTTCTTCGTAGGTACACCTAGAAATAACGAATTCTGTATTCGCATGATACAAAGGATTCGATTCATTTAAAGATTTACCAAAGTTCGTTAATATAGCTTCAAATCCTCGGTGTCTGATTACAGCCGGAACAATCCAATCAAGATAATTTGAAACATTACTTAGTTGGTAAAATAATAATTGTTTTTCATGTTGATTTATAATACTTGCCCATTTATTTATTTTATCATCTAAGTTTTTTACTCCACCGGTAATTATTAATTTCTCTTTTGCTCTTGTTAGGGCAACATATAAGACCCTTAATTCTTCACCTAAATTTTCTAGTACTAATTCTTTCTGAATCACCTTTTTTACTAAAGTTGGTGCTTTTACACGCAATTCATGATTTAAATAATCTGGACCAAGACCAAGGTCTGGATGAATTAATAAACTGCTTCTAGAATCTTGGTTATTAAAACTTTTTCCTGCTCCTGAAACAAAAACAATTGGAAATTCTAATCCCTTACTTTTATGAATACTCATAATTTTAACCGTATTATCGTCTTCACTTACGATTTTTGCTTCACCAAAGTCAATATCATATTTATGAAGTTTTTCGATATATCTAATAAAATGAAACAACCCGCTATAACTAGTAGATTCAAAGCGTACAGCACGTTGTACTAACATATCAATATTTGCTTTTCTTTTCTCTCCTGCTGGCATTGCAGAAACATAATTGTAATACCCAGTATCATCAAGAACTTTAAGTATTAATTCATGAATGGATAAGTAAAAAACCATGTCTCGATATTGTTCTAACTTAGTGGCAAATTTATTTAGTTTATATATAAGATCATGATAAATTGTGGTTTCAAAATATTGTGTTTTACTATTCTTTATACTATCTTTGTGTGTGTCATTAACTTCTATGTTACTATCATCTTTTTCTCTTATATCCCTATTATTTATATCTATATCATTTATAACTCTTTCACTTATAACCTTGCCATTTATATCTCTCTCTTCTTTATCCTTATCACTTGTATCGTTATCTTCTTTATCCTTATCTTCTTTACCCTTATCGTCTTTATCCTTTGTTGCAGCTATTTCTTCCATATACTCATTATATTCATCAATCAATAAGCATACCGCTTCATGCATAGACATTCGTCTATTCTTTATACGTATTAACGCTAATTCGTCACTACTTAAACCAACAATTGGTGAACGAAGTATGGACGTAAATGGGATATCCTGCCTTGGGTTATCAATAATTCGGAGTAAATTAAGTATAGTTCTTATTTCTAAGGTTGAAAAATATCCGGATTGTGTTTCTGTATGAGCCATGATTCCTTCTGACGCTAATGTATCTGAAAAAACCTCAGCCCAACCACTGATGGTTCGAAGTAAGATAACAATATCCCCATTGGTTGCTCTTTTATAGATTTCCTTTTTTCTATCGTAAATTAATAACCCATTTTCTGGATCGGTTAACTCCTTTATGCGTTTTGCGATGGCTTTTGCTTCTATCTCTTTGGAAGTGTAATCTTCGATTGCCCCTATCTCACTATCATCATTTTCTGCTGTAAACTTTTCTACATCTTCTTGATGGATTTCAGGTGGGTCCACTGAAACTAATAAAACTTCCGTGTCTGTCGATACCTCAGTAGTAAGATTACCGTAATCTGCACCTGGATATAATGCAACCTTTTCATCGTATTCTATATTTCCTAATTTCTTAGTCATAATCTGTTCAAAAATAAAATTGATACTACTAAGTACAACATCCCTGCTTCTAAAATTTTTATGTAGGTCTACTCTTTGATAAAGGTTATCTGTAAGTTCATATTTATTGTATTTCTCCATAAAAATTTCTGGTCTTGCGAGTCTGAATTTATAAATACTTTGCTTTACATCTCCTACCATAAACAGATTTGGTTTACCAAGTCGTTCTTTTGATATACTATTTAATATAGTCTCCTGCACAAAGTTACTATCTTGATATTCATCTATCATAATCTCAGCAAAATATTCACTCAGTTCATCTGCTGCTGGTGTGGGAATAATATTGCCTTCTTCTTTTTTTACTAATATATTCAAAGCAAAATGTTCTAAATCATTAAAATCAACAATATTTTTATCTGTTTTTTTCTCTGCATAAAGTTTTGAGAAATCTTTGCAGATTTGAATTAACACTTCCATCGTGTTCTTCATAGCTTTTATATCGTCAAGCATTTCTTCTACTGGCTGAAAGAAATAGTTCTTCTTCAAATCTGTAATTGCTTTTTTAACTTCTTCTCGAATTAATTTTACTTGATTCTTTTTCTCATCATTTACACCTTCATCACGTTTACTAGATAATCTAGCAAAAGAAAAGTTATCAAGTGCATTCAAATAATCTTCATAATCATTTACGTCAGCTAACTCGTTAAGTAACGTTATATCACTGCTAATTGCAGGAATATAAGCTTTAGGCCCATCCGCATCACTACATACACGAATTGCTTCATTGCTCCTTATAATTAAATCACTTACAATAAAATGAATATGCTCTAATAATACTCTCATCCAATCAGAGTTTTTCATATCATTTATTGTTTCAATAGAAAATGTATTTTTTCTATCATTCAGCCATTCATCTGGCCATGGATAACTCATGGAAAAGTTATGAAGCTTTAAAATTAATTCTTCGATTGCTGAGTCAGTTTTACCTTTTGAAAAACTCTCAATAAAATCTAAAAATTCTTCCTTTCCTTCTTCATAGTAATTTTCTAATAAGTCACTAATGACATCGGATTTTATTAAGGTTAATTCTGCATCATCTGCAATACGAAAGGATGGATCTAACTCTATGGTATTAAAATGATTTCTTATTACATTCAAACAAAAGCTATGAATGGTTGTTATCTGCGCACTATGAATTAAGGTCATTTGTTTTTGCAAATGAATATTTTCTGGCATTTCTTCTATTTTTTTATCAATGGCAGCTCCAATCCTTTCCCGCATCTCTGCTGCTGCCGCATTCGTAAAGGTAACAATTAATAATCTATCAATGTCAATTGGATTATCACCTTCTGTGATCATAGATATGATACGTTCTACAAGAACCGCAGTTTTACCGGATCCTGCTGCTGCAGAAACTAAGATATTGCGATTTCTTAAATCAATTACTTTCTGTTGTTCCACCGTCCATTTCATCTAT
>JARBTX010000166.1 GCA_029239975.1 Anaerocolumna sp. | reverse complement strand
AGAAAAGAAGTTGTTAATGAGTAAGTCATTCGAAAAACTTGTGATACCAGAACGAAACGAAGAGCTTGAAGGTATTGTAGATTTTAATGAAAACTTTGAATACATAGGTAAATATGACGGTCATGATTGTTATTGTAAAAAAATAAGTGAAATCGCTATACCTGATAATTTTACCTTAATTGAAATTAGAGAGATAACAGGTCTAACGGGAGATCCTGGGTTGTTTTTACTTGCAGGTAATGCAAATCATGTATTACATTGGTATAATATGAACCAATTCTGTGGATGTTGTGGTAATAAGACTATAAGCAAAAAAGAAGAAAGAGCAATCACTTGTCCTAAATGTGGTAATACGATTTATCCAAGGATTTCCCCAGCCACTATAACCGCAGTATTTTGTGGTGATAAAATATTACTTGCCCATAATCGTAATTTTAAAAATGATTTGCATAGCCTTATTGCAGGGTTTGTTGAACCTGGCGAAACCTTAGAACAATGTGTGGAAAGAGAGATATATGAAGAAGTAGGACTAAAAGTGAAAAATATAAAATACTTTACTAGTCAACCTTGGCCATTTCCAGATTCTTTGATGTTTGCGTTTACAGCAGAATATGAAAGTGGTGAAATTACCGTTGATGATTGTGAAATCACCCATGCGGACTGGTACACTGCCGATAACCTACCAGAGATTCCATCAACTGATAGTGTTGCTGGAAAGATGATAAGATGGTACCGAGAAAATCATAGGAAAGATAACATGAGATAATTGTATGGTAATAATTTCTAAACCGAAACAATTAAAAATCTATAATACAAAGCTAACAGTAATATTATATTAAATATTAAAATAAATAATCATTATATATTTTTTCAAAACAGGGAATCAGCATCTTTTATTTATCCTATATGCTATCTCCCTGTTTTATAATTTTCGTTTATTAAATTATGTTCAATAATAATAATATTATTATTATTATTATTATTCAATCGAAGCAATGAATCACATATTGATTTTATTAAGAGTTAATTTAAGTATTAGAGATAGCGATATAAGTTATTCCATCCCGTTCATTAATGCTTTTATCAGCACCCAATCCCCATTTACTTTCTTAAGTTCTGCGAATCCAAAATTATAACCAATTCGGTAATTAGCGATTGCATGGGTCAATTCCTTATTTATATATACATTCAGTATTTCAGGATGGGTAGGTAAGTGCCAATATCCACCCCAATGACCATATAGGATTGGTATATACTTTCGCAACCATTGATACCTTTTTTCGGTTTCTCCTTTTGGAATAGCTGGTGCCATAATATTTTTTTCACTAAAAGGTCTTTCTTCTCCACCAAGAAATGAAATGATTTCAACTTCATATTCATAAGTAAGATATAGGACTTTGTTAAAGTCTATATCGATTTGGGGATAAAAGTTATTGATGGTTTTTATTTCGTTTTTACTATCCATTAAAGTTAGTAAGTATTCATCGTATTCATCGTATACATCTTCATTTGTGTCCTTTAAATCTTCAATCGTATAATGTAATTGATTTTGTACTACTATGTAAGGGGCTTGATTGATTACTTTAATCAAATCATGTTCAAAGTAATCTAACATCTGTTCGTTAATTAATGGAACCATATTGTATGGTTGATATACCACTTTAAATATCTTATATAAGTTTTCTTCTAGTTCATTCTCATATTTCGTTTTTGTAAGTTTCTTTGATTTTTCATTCCAATCCTTAAAATACTGTGTAATCCTAATTTCATCGTTCTCTTCGTATGAATTTAGAAGATTTATATTTTCTTTCTGTTGTACATTTGCATTTGACATTACCGTTTGCATTGATGTATTAGATGTAAATGAAGATAATAGTCGCATTGAAGGGATGATAACTATCATAAGTATCAAAATCCGTAATTTTGATAGTGTCTTTTTCTTAAAGGTAAGAATAATCACTTTTTTCAAATATATCACCTCACAGCTAGTATATTGACATGAAAGTCTTGATATGTTTTCTATTTTGTATAAATCATCACTTCAAGAGTAATCTCTTTCTTTAACAAAGCTTATAAACAAGATTAGGATTGGAATATTTTGGTTGATAGTTAAAACGCTTTATGACATAATATTAGAAATAATTACTGGTCTATTGTTATGCAAATAGAGATTTAAGTTTTTATAATCAAAACTTAAAAAATAAAGTATGAATGAGAATAAATAAAAAATAAGGAGAATAACCATGATTTCAGAAAAGATATTAGATAGTATTAAAACTATGTGCGCTGGTCATGTGAACATCAAGTTTACAGTTGCAGTAATGCAGAATGGGAAGACAGAAAAATACTTATATGGAAAGGATGGAGTAGAACTTCCCTATGAAGAATATCACTATGAGATAGGTTCCATAACGAAAACGTTTGTGGCAGCTATTCTAGCAAAAGCAGTGAACGAAAGTGTTGTGTCTTTAGATGATAGGATTAATAAGTTTATACCAGAACTTCCGAATGGGTCAATATATCCGACCTTAAAGAGATTAGCTACACATACTGCTGGTTATCCGGCTGACACCAAAGAATTTGATGAAGAATTTATTAAAAGCGAGACTGGAAATCTATATAATCAATATACTTATGCCATAATGTTAAATATTATCCATGGCTTGGTTATAGAAGATAAGGAGTATGAAGCAAAATATTCTAACTTTGGGTTAGGGGTTTTAGCAGTTGCATTAAGTAAAGCTTATGGTAAATCAATTCCTGATTTATTTTATGATTTACTTCTTGAACTTGATTTAAGAGAAACTTTTATTGGATATAAAGCATCAAAAAATATGGATATACAAGGTTATGACTTAAAGGATGAATCCACTGGTAATTTATTATGGGATAGGGAATGTATTGTAGGACCAGCAGGATTTCTATTTTCAACTGCAGGTGATCTTTTAAAATATGCTAACAGTCAAATTGAAGATAGTACAGGGTATTTACATATGTGCCATACCATGATAGCTCCATATCAAAGGGGTGCTGGCTTACCAATGGATATTGGTTTATGTTGGATGCTCGTACCAGATATTAATCTTATGTTTCATAATGGTGGAACAAAGAGTTTTCATACCATTTTATGTATTGATAAAGAAAGTAAAACAGTTGTAATCATGTTATGTAACTATATGTTAGATGATGTAAGTAATACAGCAATTAATTATTTCTGCGAATTGACGGGTAAAAAATAATGTAAGATACTACATAAAATTAGCTTTCTAGTACGGTATAATCAATTGACCTGTTTTAAGTTTAGCAGTAGTATTGTATTTAAGAAAACTTAACATATGGAGGAAACTATGGGAATACTAAAATGTTCACACCTATTTACTAATAACATGGTACTTCAACGAAGAAAAAATATAAAGGTTTGGGGTTTATCCGAAATTGGATCTGAGATAACAGTTAATATTAATGGTATTACTGCTAAAACAATCGCTATAACACATGAATGGATGATTCATTTACCACCAATGGAAGCTGGAGGTCCATATAATCTTGAAGTGTCAGATAATAAAGGAAATAAACTTGAATTTTTAAATGTAATGATTGGTGAAGTATGGATTGCTGGTGGACAGTCCAATATGGAGTTTGAACTACAAAATTCACTTGGTGGAAAAGAAATATTAGAGAACATTAGGGAATCAAATGTTAGATTTTTTCATGTGAAAAGAAATGCCATTATGGACGAATTCTACTATCTTGATGAACGCAATAATTCCTGGATGGAAGCATCCGCCTGTAATTCTAAGACCTGGTCAGCAGTTGGATACCATTTTGCCAAAAAGTTATCCGAAGAAATAGGTGTTACAGTTGGAGTGATAGGATGTAATTGGGGTGGAACATCTGCGTCTGCTTGGATGAGTAAGGATATGTTAGCAAGTGATTCAGATACGAAAGCCTATCTTGATGATTATGATAAAGCTATGGAAGGCAAAACCTATGAGCAATATCTAGATGATTTAGAAGAATATGCACAGTGGTTTAAAAATTGGCAACCTAAAATTGATGAATTTTATAGAAATAATCCTGATGGTGGCTGGGATGATGCACAAGCTTATGCAGGTATTTCAAGATGGCCAGGACCAATGGGACCAAAAAGTGAATATAGACCAAGTGGCTTGTATGAAACAATGTTTAAACGAGTTGTTCCATATTCATTAGCAGGTGCTATCTATTATCAAGGTGAAAGTGATGATCATCGACCTACAGTGTATTATAAATTATTACGAAATCTTATATCTATGTGGAGAAATGATTTTGAAGATGATAAATTACCTTTTATTACAGTTCAGCTACCAATGCATCGCAATAAAGGAGCTATGGATACGTACAAATGGAGTCAGATACGTGAAGCCCAGATGAGAGTACATCAAACCATTGCTAATACAGGTATTGCAGTAGCAATTGATTGTGGTGAGTTTAATAATATTCATCCTATTGATAAGAAACCTGTTGGAGAAAGATTAAGTTTACAAGCGATGTATCATGTATATGGAATTAAAACTGTAGATGAAGTGTATGGTCCGATTTATAAAAGCTGTGTGTATGACGGTGATGGTATTTTACTTGATTTTGATTATGCTAAAGAGGGTTTTATAGTAAAAGATGGTATCACAGAAGGCTTTGAGATAGCAGGAAGCGATAAGATATATCAAAAGGCAGATGTACAAATTAGAAATAATCAAATATATATTAGTTCTCCTTTAGTAAAAGCTCCTTTGTATGCACGTTATTTATGGACAGACTATTCCTTGGTTTATATTTTCGGAAAAAATGGATTACCATTAGCACCATTTAGAACTAGTATATGTGATCAAAAGTAGTACAAGTAATAAAAGTAGTAACAGACAGTAAATATAGAGATAAATAGAATAATCCATGTAGATAGAATAAATAAAAAGGTGAGAACAAAAATTCTCACCTTTTTGAATGGAAATAACTTTGTAATACTTAGAAAATACGATTTAGCTAAAGTTTTTCAACTTAAAAGAGCACCTATTAGGTTAAAATATTTAAAATAATTTTTATTAATTGTATGTGTATACTAAGTTTTAAAATATATAACTGAATCATATGATAGATTAGTTATGTATATATGATTTGAGGATGCTTAAGTGGGAAAAATAAATATAAAAGAAATAGCAAAACGTACAATAAGAGATTATGCAATTTATATTGTATCAGTTTTATTGCTGGGTTACCTACTAATTTCATTATACTTTGTGAATCATTTTTATTTTAATACTTTTATTAATGGTGTAGATGTCTCATTAAATGCACATAAAGATGTGGAGAAGATGATTAAAAATTATGTTCAAGATTATACGTTACAGATAGACGAAAGAAATGGGGTAAAGGAAGAGATATCATCCTTAGAAATTGGAATGAGATATAATGAAAAAACTGCTTTTTCCAATATTTTTAAAAATCAATTATCTCTGAATT
>JARBTX010000165.1 GCA_029239975.1 Anaerocolumna sp. | reverse complement strand
TAAGATATATTGTAAAAAACGGAACTGGTGCTGAATTTATAAACGATACAAAAGATCTTTTACTTCCTAATATGGAGTTTGTGGTGTACGATCAAGGTTATGCAGAGGCAACAAAACCTATATATGCATTAAAAAATAATGCTATTATGATAATTGTTTTAGGATTATTGTCTTGTATTACGATTCTTATTCTGTATTCTTACCTTTTTATAATCAAGCAGAAGGATACATTAAAAACGATGATTTCACTTGGCACCGGCAAAATCCGTACAGCGAAATACATTCTATATGGGTCTACATCGTTGATATCTTGTGCTAGTGCCATTGGTTGTTTTATTTCTTTTCTATTTTTAAACAATGTTACCAAAGTGCTATATGATATTATTAAGAAATCTACATATGGGTCTGATTTAAGATATAGTGAAAGAAGTTTCGGCTTACAAATGCATTATGTACCAGAAGTACGAACAAATCTATGGTTATTTATAATGGTAATGTTATTTATTATAATAACTAATTTTATACTTTCGTATTTCTTTGTTTTTCTTGTTATAAGTGAAAATAAAAAAGGTATAAAACGTAAATGTAATAAAAAAGAGAAAGTAGCATTGCCTAGTAAGAAGCTTACATTTGGTTGTATTAAGCCAATAGCTTTAAAATTTGCATTAATATCTATGGTAAGAAGTTTTGCTAGAAGTTTTATAGTTCCACTTGTATCATTCATCCTATCCATTTTTATTGTATTTTTGGGACTATTATCAACTTTACAACAAGAAAAATTAGATACAGTATATGATCGTATACCGGTTACTTCTTATATTACGACACTTCATAATAATACACGTGAAATCGGCGGTATGAATTTACAAAATGATATTTATAGGTTAATTAAGCCAGATTATTCGTATAGGATGAATTGGGATAGTACTTTATCGCAAGATTACATAATGAATGGTGAATATACATCTTTGAAAGCGGAAGAAGAACGAAATCAATTACTGAAGACTTCAGAATATTTTGGTAAAATAAATCTCTATAAAGTGATTCGTTATGAATACATGGGTATTTCAAAAACGAAAGAGAGTAAGGCAGATACGGATAAGTCACTGTCACAGTTGCCTAATATTAGACAACATAATAATGCTTTTGGTTATGATTGGTTTCTTAGTAAAATAGGTAAAATGCCTAAACTTGCATATGCAGACGATATAAGATATACTCCGGATTTTGTTAATTCCAACATCAATGTAGATTTTCTTCATGGTTATAATTATGAATCCTTACAATTAAGAGAAAACATTGCAATGATATCTAGGAACTTCGCGTCTGCGAATGATATTCAAATAGGTGACACCATACGAATTACTGCTTGGGTTAATTTTGTAACTGAGGCTGCTTGTAGTGTTATTGATGTTAAAGTTGTAGGAATTTATAATAGCAAATGGAAGACTGATACCATATATATACCGTGGATTATGAGTTACGACCATAATTATTTTATTGATTCTGATTATCCTTTAGGAATAAATGATACGACCAATAATGAAATATGGAATGAAATATTACCAAGGAATATAACTTCGGTTACATTTACCTTAAAGAATACAGATAAGTTATCTGATTTTAGAGATTATCTAGAAAAAGAAGGTTATAGTCAACTAGGTAAAATAAATACGAAACGAAGGGTTTTTGTGATTCAAGATAAGTATTTAGCAGAAACCATACAAAATCTTACGAATCATATCAGGTTAGTTGATACGATTAAACAATTTATGTTAATCTTATTTGGTATTTTAGGTTTTGTAATTTCCTATTTACTGATAAAACATCGTATAGATGAAATGGCAATTATGAGAAGTCTGGGTGCAAAGAAAGGATATGTGTTCTTTGCCTTTTTCCTGGAACAGTTCATCTTATTCTTTATTGGGTTAATTCCTGTTTTAATATATGTATGTATCTTCCCAAGTAAAGTTGTTTTGTATATTATATCACTATTTTTCTTTACTATATGCTATTTATTCGGTACCGCCTTGGCATTGATTATTATTAGTAAAGCTAACGTATTAGATGTTCTATTCACAAAGGAATAAAGTGAAAATTTTTGGAGGGTATCATGAGAATTCTGGAGATGATAAACGTATCTTATGTATATAGAAATAAATATCAAACTGTTGAAGCGGTAAAGAATGTTAACGTTACAATTGAACAAGGGAAAGTCTATGCTATAATTGGAAAGTCAGGTTCTGGTAAATCAACACTTCTTTCCTTAATGGCTGGACTTACACTTCCAACGGAAGGTGATATTTTATATAACGGAGAATCTATTAAAGAACTAGATTTAGAACTATATCGCAGAGATAAGACATCAGTGATATATCAAAGTTTTAATTTATTTCCTTTAATGACAGTTCTAGAAAATGTTATATATCCTATGGAACTAAAAGGACTAAAATTTAAACAAGCAAAAACGATTGCTGAGAAACATATAAAGAGTGTAGGACTCATTGATCAACACTATATGAGATTTCCCAATATGCTATCAGGCGGTGAAAGACAAAGAGTAGCAATCGCTAGAGCATTGGCAACTGGTTCTAAAGTTTTGCTTGCTGATGAACCTACAGGCAATTTAGATGAGGCAAATGGTGAATTAGTAGTTAAACTGCTTATAGATTTAGCTCATCAAGATAATTTAGCCATAATAATTGTTACCCATGATCTAGGGGTTGCAAAACAAGCAGATTTGGTTTTGCAAATGAAAGATGGTAAATTAACACAATTAGAAAATCTTAATGAGTAGATAAAAGTGAAAAGTTTTCTTAGATTAATTATAAAGATTGCTTTGATGAAATATATAGTTTACTATTTATAAAGGAATTAAAGTTTCCTATATAAATACACATTTCTAACATATAACCTATCCACAGTTAATATATTACAATATAATTATTTTTGGAGGATAGGATGGACAAAGCAATACATCGTAGTTCAAAAGCGATGGTTATTATAAAGGACCTTTTGATTTCCTATATAGTAACCGGAATACTATTGTTGATTTTAGCATTTCTAATGTATAAACTTGATGTATCAAGTATGATTTTAAACGCTGGAATTATCCTGACTTATATCTTATCTAATTTTATTGGGGGATTTTTGTTAGGAAAAAGTGTAGAACAAAAGAGATTCTTATGGGGAATAGTCATGGGAGCTATATATTTTGCAGTTTTGATTATTACAACAATGCTTACAGATACTATCGTTGGAATAGACATGAGTGAAACAATCTCAGTACTGGTTATTTGTTTGTTTAGTGGTATGTTTGGTGCAATGCTTAGTTAACCATATTTTATGAAATGTTGAAAAAACTCTTTTCATCTGAAAATCTGTATGATATAATATCAGATGAATTTATTGCTGAAAAAGTAATGGAAGAATTAACTTAAAGGAGGCAACTCATGAAACGTATCAAAACTTTAAACACTAGAAATTTAAAAGATACTATGAAAAAAGGCGGATGTGGAGAATGTCAAACTTCTTGTCAATCAGCTTGTAAAACATCTTGTACAGTTGGAAATCAAAGCTGTGAGAACAAGTAATCTTTAAAGGTACATATTATAATAGATTTGAAATTACAAATCCTGTTATTTAGTTAAACATGTATTTTATAAGCAGCGTCTTTTAGCCGCTGCTTATTCATTGTACAGGTTTTTTGGAAGGGAGAAACAAATTGGTTCACCAATATAAAAATAATGGCTTTAACATTGCATTAGATGTTAATAGCGGAATGATTCATGTTGTAGACGATTTAGTTTATGATATTATAGAAAAATATAAAGATATAAGTGACACAAAAACATATATTTTAACTGAGAATGAAAAAGACGCAATTATGAATGAAATGATTGCGAAATATAATAGACCAGAATATGAAGAACTATTTGATGGAAATTTAAATGAAGAAGTAATAAGAGGAGCAGTCCTTGATTCCTTTGAAGATATTAATGGATTAATTAAAGATGGCTCTTTATTTACAGAAGACATCTATCAACAATACATAACAGATTTTAAATCTCGCCAGACAGTCGTAAAAGCATTATGCTTACATATTGCTCATGATTGCAATTTGGCTTGTCGTTATTGTTTTGCTGAAGAAGGCGAATACCATGGTAGACGTGATCTTATGAGCTATGAAGTGGGTAAAAGAGCACTTGACTTTTTAATTGAGAATTCTGGAAGCCGTAAGAACTTAGAAGTAGACTTCTTTGGTGGAGAACCATTGATGAATTGGCAAGTGGTTAAAGACCTTGTAGCTTATGGTAGAGAACAAGAAAAATTACATAATAAAAAATTCCGTTTTACTTTAACCACCAATGGTGTATTACTAAATGATGAAGTCATGGAATTTGCCAATAAAGAAATGAGTAATGTAGTTCTTAGTATAGATGGACGTAAGGATGTACATGATTTCATGAGACCATCCCGTAACGGTAAGGGAAGTTACGAAGTAATTCTTCCTAAGTTCATAAAACTTGCTGAAAGTCGTAACCAAACCAATTATTATGTAAGGGGAACCTTTACTCACAATAACTTAGATTTTGCAGAAGATGTAAAACATCTTGCAGAATTAGGCTTTAAGCAGATTTCTGTGGAACCTGTTGTTTCCTTGCCAGAAGAACCATATTCAATAACAGAAGAAGATATCCCAGCGATCTGTGATGAATATGATAAATTAGCTCGTTATATGTTAGAAATGAAAAAAGAAGGGAAAGATTTTAACTTCTTCCACTTTATGATAGATTTATCCGGTGGTCCATGCGTTGCAAAACGACTTTCTGGCTGTGGTTCTGGAACCGAATATCTTGCAGTTACTCCTTGGGGAGATTTATATCCATGTCATCAGTTCGTTGGTGAAGATGAGTTCCTTATGGGTAATGTATTTGATGGAGTGAAGAGAACCGATACACGTGACGAATTTAAATGCTGTAATGTATATGCTAAAGATAAATGCAAAGATTGTTTTGCTAGATTCTACTGTAGTGGTGGTTGTGCTGCGAACTCCTTTAAATTCCATAATAGCATCAATGATACTTATGATATTGGATGTGAATTACAGAAAAAACGAGTTGAATGTGCGATTATGTTAAAGGCTGCTGAAGCTTCCCTGGAATCGTAAGATTCCATAGAATCGTAAGATTCCATAGAATCGTAAGCACCATAGAATCGTAAGCTTCCATAGAATCAAAGCATCATTACCAAGAAAACGAAATTTACAATAACCTTAAAATAAGTTATAATATAAGTAATGTATCAATGCCTACCTTAACGTATTGCAGTATGCAAAATCGTATGGATAGGCATTTGTTTTGATTTGATTGACTTTCGTGGTTGATAAAATGGTAAAATGGTTAATTAAGATAAACTTCTATGTCTTCTACTTTTTCCTGATTACGATTCACCAATAATCTAGCTAGTACTTCACTAATCTTAAGTTTATCCATCAATGCTTG
>JARBTX010000078.1 GCA_029239975.1 Anaerocolumna sp. | reverse complement strand
CCGTTAGTACAATTTTCTAATAAAAAGTTTTCAATATCATCAAAACTTTCAAGATAGTATGCATCTTTACCTAATTTCAGGATTTCATCTTGTAAATCCTTGGAAGAAATGTCTCCGGGATTTACTTCTCTGGCAGCATAAATATCTGCTAATACAACTTTATCTGCTAAGGTTAGTGCAGAAGCAAAATCTTTAAGAAAGGCTTTGGTTCTGGAATAAGTATGTGGTTGAAAAACGCACCAAGTAGTCTTGTGTGGATAATTTTTTGCGGCAGATAATGTGGCAATTACTTCTGTTGGGTGATGAGCATAATCATCGATAATTGTTACACCACCAATTTCACCTTTATACTGAAAACGACGTTCTGTTCCAGTGAAGGTAAGCAAAGCTTTTTGAATTACATCTATTTGGACATTTAAGCTTCTTGCTATAGCGATAGCAGGAAGAGAATTTGAAATATTATGAACACCAATAACATTTAGTACAATTCGGCCTAAAAATGTTCCATTTTCCATTAAGTCATAATATCCATGGCCTAAATCGTCAAATTGAATATTAGAAGCAGTATAATGAGCTAAGGCACCGTCTATAGGCGCTTTTTCGTTATCTATACTATATGTCATAAAAGAACATGGTAAGCTTTCGGTAAAATAAGATACTTGTTCAATATCTCCATTTATAATTAACAATCCATCTTCCGGCAAGCGATCTGTAAATAATTTAAAAGAATTACGAACATCTTCTAAGTTCTTAAAGAAATCAAGATGCTCTGCTTCCACGTTTAATATAATACTTCTCTTAGGATTAAATTTTAAAAAGCTGTTGGTATATTCACAAGCTTCTGTAATAAAATGCTCGGATTTGCCAATTCGAATATTACCATTAATATTATCTAAAATACCACCAACGGATATGGTTGGATCTAAATTTGCTTCTAATAAGATTAAAGAAAGCATGGATGTGGTTGTTGTTTTTCCATGGGTTCCAGCGATTGCGATTGAATCTGCATAATTTAACATTACCTGACCAACTAGTTCTGCACGGTCCATTATTGGTATTCCTGCTTCGATTACTGCTTGATATTCTGGATTATTTTCTTTTACGGCACTGGTATAAACAACTAGGTCCATATTGCTTGTAATATTTGAAGCTCTTTGACCATATAATACATTAATGCCTAACGATTCTAAATGCTTCGTTATTTTGCTTACCTTAGCATCAGAACCACTTACTGTAAAACCCATCGTATGTAAAAGTTCGGCAAGGCCGCTCATACTTATGCCACCAATACCTATATAATGTACATGAATTGGATTGCTAAAATTAATTTGATACATAAAAATCCTCCATTTTAACGATGCACCATAAATTTTTGTGCATCAGCACAAATTAGCAAGTGATTGTTTAGTAATCACTTTTCTATGCTTCCTGTCGTAATTGATTGTTTTTCTGAATGAGTAAGAAACAAAGAAGGCTAATAATGTTTTATTTATTAATATTATTAGCTCTTTCTATAAGTTATTATAATCATTTCATATGAAAATACAATTAAAATTTCAGCATACAAACAAGATATGAATAATATAAATTAATGTAGCTTGTCTATTCGTGTACTATAACAAATTCTTTATTTATTATTTCTTATTGAAAAAATATTCATTAGGAGATGATATAGGGTAATTAAAATTAATGAACAAGTTATTTTTTTGAATTCCATTTTTGGCCAAAATATGGTAAAATTACTCAAGAAGGAAAAGAAACAGGGGATTTTAAACTTTTAGAACATTCAAAAGCATGGGCGAAGATTATATATATCGAAATTAGATATAATGCTAAAAAAAGTATTAATTTCAAGAAAATTTTTGTAAAATTTATTCACATTTCTGTAAAAGAATGGTATAATAGTGACAGATTAAACAACAAGAGGTGATTACGTGATTAAAAAAGAAATGATTGCTATGCTTCTTGCGGGGGGACAAGGTTCCAGGTTAGGTGTGTTGACAAAAAACGTAGCAAAACCTGCTGTAGCGTTTGGAGGAAAATATAGAATTATTGATTTTCCACTTAGTAATTGTATCAACTCAGGCGTGGATACAGTAGGTGTATTAACTCAATATCAGCCACTTAGACTAAATACACATATTGGAATCGGTATTCCTTGGGATTTGGATCGTAACATTGGTGGAGTTTCTATTCTTCCTCCCTATGAAAAAAGTAACTGCAGTGAATGGTATACTGGAACAGCAAATGCTATCTATCAAAATTTAGGCTATATGGAATATTATAATCCAGAATATGTCTTAATATTAGGTGGAGACCATGTTTATAAGATGGACTATGAAGCTATGCTTGAGTTTCACAAGTTAAATCATGCAGATATTACTTTAGCTACGATACCAGTGCCGATGGAAGAGGCAAGTAGATTCGGTGTTGTAATTACAGATGAGAACAAAAAAATAATCGAATTTGAAGAGAAACCAGAAAAACCAAGGAGTAACTTAGCTTCCATGGGAATTTATATATTTACATGGAAAGTGCTAAGAGAAGCATTAATTACCTTATCAGAGCAAAAGGGCTGTGATTTTGGTAAACACGTAATACCATATTGTCATAACCGCGGAGATAGAGTATTTGCCTATGAGTATAACGGTTATTGGAAAGATGTTGGCACACTAGGATCTTATTGGGAATCCAATATGGAGTTGATTGATTTAGTACCAGAGTTTAATCTATATGAAGAGTTTTGGAAGATATATACGAAAAGTGACACCATTCCACCACAATACATAGGAGAATCAGCAGTTATAAGTAAAGCAATTATTGGTGATGGAGCTGAAGTTCATGGTGAAATATATAATTCAGTAATAGGATCAGGTACCATAATAGGACATGGTGCCGTAATTAGAGATTCTATTATTATGAAAGGTACAGTAATAGAAGAAGGGGCAGTAATTGATAAAGCAATTATAGCTGAAAATGTTGTAATTGGGGCAAATGCAAAACTAGGTGTTGGAGACGACATACCGAATAAAAAAGAACCGAATATATACTCTTTTGGTTTGGTTACTATCGCAGAGAATTCAAGAATACCTGCTAATGTTTTTATTGGTAAAAATACAGCTATAGCTGGCTATACATCTATTTCAGATTATCCGAATGGAATGCTTGAAAGTGGTGAAACATTGATAAAGGCAGGTGGGGGGCTATGAGAGCGCTTGGTATTGTTTTAGCAGGTGGTAATAGCAATAAGATGAAAGAGTTATCCAACAAAAGAGCAATAGCCGCAATGCCAATTGCAGGAAGTTACCGCTGTATTGATTTTGTCTTAAGTAATATGACAAATTCTCATATTCAGAAAGTAGCAGTATTTACTCAATACAATGCAAAATCCTTAAATGAACATTTAAATTCATCAAAATGGTGGGATTTTGGTAGAAAACAAGGGGGATTATTTGTTTTCAACCCTACTATCACGGCAGATAATAGTTTTTGGTACCGTGGTACTGCAGATACTATGTATCAAAATCTTAATTTTTTAAAGAATAGCCATGAGCCGTATGTTGTTATTGCATCTGGTGATGGTGTTTATAAATTAGATTATAATAAAGTATTAGAATATCATATAGCTAAAAAAGCGGATATAACAGTTGTATGTAAGAAGATGGATGAAGGTGAAGACGTTAGTCGTTTTGGTGTAGTAAATGTAGATCTAGATGGTAGAATACAAGATTTTGAGGAAAAACCTATTATTACAACAACGAATACAGTTTCCATTGGAGTTTATGTAATTCGAAGAAGACTATTAATTGAATTATTAGAAAGGTCTGCAAGCGAAGATCGATATGATTTTGTTAAGGATATATTGATAAGATATAAAAATATTAAAAAAATATATGCATATGAGATGGAAAACTATTGGAGCAATATTGCAACAGTAGACTCTTATTATAAAACAAACATGGATTTTCTAAAAGGTAATATTAGGGATTACTTCTTTACAGAATATCCAGATATTTACTCAAAGATTGATGATTTGCCACCAGCTAAATATAATACAGGTTCCTGTGTAAAGAACAGTATTATATCATGTGGTTGTATAATTAATGGTACAGTTAAAAATTCCATTGTATTCAAAAAAGTTTATATTGGTAACAACTGTACAATTAAGAACTCTATTATACTTAATAATGTTTACATTGGCGATAACTCCTATATTGAGAATTGTATTGTAGAAAGTAGAGATACCATACGGGCTAATACCACTCATGTTGGAACTCCAAGTGAATTAAAAATTGTAATTGAGAAAAATGAAAGATACATAATATAAGATTTATAAATCTGAATTGGTAAGTATATATTTCCTTTTTACTAAATGTAAAAGATATTTTACTTACAAAAGATAACTTAATCACCATGTGTGACCTGTGTTTCCAACATGCAGGACTATTTAACATAATGATAAACATCAAAGGGGGATATAAGCAATGCAGATAACAGACGTGCGTGTGCGCAAAGTTAGCAAAGAAGGAAAAATGAAAGCGGTAGTTTCAATTACTATGGATAATGAATTCGTAGTACACGACATTAAAGTAATTGAAGGTGAAAAGGGATTGTTTATTGCAATGCCAAGCCGTAAAGCAGGTGACGGAGAATATCGCGACATCGCACATCCTATCAATTCTGAAACCAGGGATAAAATTCAAAAAATTATCCTTGAAAGTTACGAAGTAGCAGCGGAAGAATATGAAGAAAAAGCAGAGTAGTAAGAAAATTAAAAAATTTAACAAAGTGAATTATAATTCACTTAAAAAATTATACTGGTGTTGAGATTTATGGCGTATCAGCAGTATGAAGTATAATATAAAAGGAGCTGGGCAATAAGAAAAGTATAACTTGTAGGAAGCAAGTAAGGACATTTCTGTATGGCAACAGCTTTTTTTATATCTTTAGGTGTGATTATTTTAGAAAGGTATAAAATTTATAGGAGATATTGATTAAGTAATACCAACATATTACATTAGATATATAAATTATTAAAACCAAAGATGTTAATATAGAAAGAGGAAAAGGATGAATAAAGAATATATTGATATTACAACTTATGAAGGTGAAGGTTATAAACCAGTAATTGATTATGAAACTTGGAGAGTTGCAATTTTAAATTATTGTGAAGAACTTGAAATCCAAAATATAAAAACCATGCAAAAGCATGACGAAACAGATGAAGTATTTGTTTTATTGAAAGGCAATTGTACGTTATTTAGTGGGGGAAAAGGTGATAATATAGGTGATGTTGATGGCATTGCAATGAAACCATTAAAATTATATAATGTGAAACGTGGTGTTTGGCATACACATACCTTAGATAAGGATGGTATGGTTTTAATTGTAGAAAATAAGGACACATCTGATTTTAATTCTCCAACTGAAGCGTTAAATGAGCAACAAACCAAGCTATTACAAGAAGTGTTTATTCAAGTAAATAAATAATTAAGATAGCTCTATAAACATAAATGTGAGAATACTAATTCTTGTTCTAAAACACTAATAAAGTTATTAATAAAATTTTATAATGCTGTTATACATAGAAAGAATCATTTAGATTATACATCAACTTATTAACTTTCTAGTATAACAGCATTTTTTATGATAAACATATATTGCTTTGCAGAATTGATATTGTTTACCAAAATTTTATTCAAATTATTAAATTACAAGTTTCATAATAAGTAAAAGTTTGATAATATAAAAGTATAACAAGTTAGTAACAAAGAGGTGTTATGATTAGAATAATTAAAAGATTCATTCATTTTCTGATAGAATTAATTTTTGCAATTGGTATTATTGGAATCATATTTTATATTATGAATGAGCACTATCAAGTGCTAGATTGGTTTACGGTAATAAAAAGTAATGAGAATAAAGAAGAGACCTTTGTAAATCAAGTAAGAGAAGCTATGTTGAATGGAGAAGATAAGATAACATTAAAGTATGTTGGTAAAGCACATGATATGGATTGGTTTACAGATGATGTTATCAATCTAGTCTATAATATAGATGATCCTGCAACTTCAGATGATTTTGATTACCTGAAGTTTAAAACAGAGAGTATATATTCTAGAGTAAGTGGATATGGTAATTTACTAACCGTAGAATATGAATTTATCTATAATGAAACACCAATTGAAACAAATAAGGTAAATGATAAAATAAATGACCTTATGAAACAATGGAAGATAGAGAAGCTATCTGATTATGAAAAAATAAAAAAAATACATGATTATATTATTCAGAATGCTTCTTATGATACGAATTTAATAAACTATTCTGCATATGACAATCTAATAAATCAAAAATCTACCTGCCAGGGATATATTTCATTAGCCTATAAGATGTATACCGAGGCAAATATACCTTGTAGAATAATATCTGGAACTGGTGAAGGAGAAAATCATGGCTGGAATATCGTTAGTTTAAGTAATAAATGGTATAATATTGATATTACCTGGGATGATCCACTTGTTATAAATGGCGAAGATATGTTATTATATGAGTACTTTCTAAAATCGGATAAGGATTTTCCGGGTCATGAAAGAGATACTGAATATAAAACAGATCAGTTTGTAAGTCAATATAAAATATCATCTAAGTCTTATAGTATAGATGAATCAAACTAATATTCATAATTGTAGTAAACATTTTAATCAATGCTATTTAAAAATGAATTCTATTGATATAAAACTTTGAATGGATTATAATAAAAATGGTAAATTTTAGACGGTTAGATAAATGCTGTACGTGTATTTAATTATATGTACAGCTTAAATTGTTGTCTATTTTAGGGCAGTGAAGTTAGAAAATGCATATAAATTGTTATGATGAATTTTCTAATTTATATTGTTTCAATTATCTAAGTCTCGTTTTGGAATGGAGGGTAATATATGATTAATCATGAATTAGTACAAAGATGTGATTTGTTTGAGAAAAATTATAGTTTGATACGACATAATTTCAAATGGGAATATGCTACAATGTGTTGCCTTGGAGCTTTATTGTATACGAATGCTGGAAAAGAAGTAGATGTTTTGGAGATAAAAAAAACAAAAGAAATAATCAAGAATAATACTGGATTTTTCTCAGCCTTTAAGGAAACAACTTTTTTTGCATTAGCAACTTTGTTATCATTAGAAGAGAAACCTGAAGAATTGTTTCACAAGACAATTCATATTTATAATAAAATGAAAACAGAAGGCTTTTATTCTTCACCATATTTAACGTTAGCATCTTTTCAGATTGCGAAGCAAACAGAAGAGTTCCAAGTAGATGCGATTATTCAAAGAGCAAAAGAATTTTATGCTGCTATAAAAAAAGAACATCCTTTCTTAACCTCTACAGATGATTATGGATTTGCAGCTATGTTGGCAACGACAGATTTGTCAATAAGTGAAACAATTCGTGAAATGGAAACTTGTTATGAAAATCTAAAACCTAAATTTGGTGTTGGCAATGCCTTGCAATCTTTAACTCATGTTTTGACTATTGGAGAAGAACATGCCATTGATAAAAGTGAAAGAGCAAAAGATATATATGACAAACTGTATGAAAAAGGTTGTAAACTAAGTAAGTATAAAGAACTTGCAACTTTAGGTATATTGGTATTGATCAAGACAGATGTGGAGACTCTAACTGATGACATAAAAGAGGTTTACAATCTATTAATAGAGAAGAAGGGTTTAGGAAAATGGTCTATATCAAAACATGAAAGGACTATGTACGCATCTGCTCTAATTGCCAATGCGTTTATTAATGATCAAAAGAAAGATGCTATATCAAATACATTATCAAACAGTTTAACAAGTATTGTAATTGCACAGCAAACAGCAATGATAATTGCAGCAACTAGTGCATCTGCTGCTGCCGCTGCATCTTCATCAAGTTGAGAAAAAGTAACATGTTCAAAAGAAAGGTAGACATATGTACATTATAATAGGACTGGGTAATCCAACTAGAGAATATCAAGCGACGAGACATAATATTGGATTTGATGTAATTACCAGAATATCAGATGATTTTAATATTCCTTTGGATATAAAAAAACATAAAGCAATATGTGGTAAGGGTATGATTGAAGGAGAAAAAGTAGTGCTTGCTCAACCACAGACATACATGAATCTTAGTGGTGAGAGTGTTCGTGAGTTATTAGATTTTTATAAAGTTACTCCTTCTGAAATTATAGTTATTTATGATGATATTAGCTTAGAAGTAGGTCAGCTTCGCCTTCGCAGTAAAGGCAGCGCAGGAGGACACAATGGAATTAAAAGTATTATTAACCATCTTGGTTCAGACGAATTCTTACGAATAAAAGTTGGTGTTGGTGACAAACCAAAAGGATGGGACTTAGCTGATTATGTTCTATCAAGGTTTAATGATGAAGAACAACCAATCATTCGAGATGCAATTAAAAAATCTAGTGAAGCTGTTAAATCAATAATAAAAGATGGTATGGAGCCAGCAATGAACTTGTATAATAGAAAATAATAATTTCTTTTACGTAATTGTGAAACTCTTTAGTTTATAGAATTTAGCATACCATTAATACGAATTTTCTAGCTTCAGTTGCCCTACGGGCAAGATTCAACTAGAAAACACGTATCAATGGTATGCTAAATAAGTAAGTCTTTGATGTTTCACAATAACCTTATAATTGCTTTAACAAAAAGGAGGCAACAAATTGAAAACCTTTACAACTCCCCTGAGAGAATTAAAAGAATTTCATGACATTAAGGACAACTTAAAATTAAAAAACACACCGGTTCAAATTACTGGTTGTATTGACTCGCAGAAATGTCATCTTATCAGTGGCTTAAGTGAAGGGTATCCGTGGAAGTTAATCATAACCTATAGTGATTTGAAAGCAAAAGAAATATACGAAGATTTAAAATTATATGATAAAAATGTCTATCTATATCCGGCAAAAGATATTATATTTTATAGTGCTGATATACATGGTAATGCAATTGTAAGAGATCGTCTTAAAATTCTTAGAAAACTAATTGAAAAAGAACCTGTAACAGTAATAACAACGCTAGATGGTGGAATGGATAAAATACTTCCACTTGATTTTATTACGAAAAAAGTTATAACCATCGAAGAATCTAGTAATTTAAACTTAACTAAACTACAAAGTGATTTGGTACATTTGGGATATGAACGACAAGCCCAAGTAGAAAATCCAGGTGAGTTTGCTGTTCGTGGTGGTATTATTGATATCTATTCACCTACAGAAGATTGCCCATATCGTATTGAAATGTGGGGAGATGAAGTAGATTCCATTAGGTCATTTGACATTAGTAGCCAAAGGTCTATAGAAAGAACTGAAAAATTACTTGTTTATCCAGCTGCAGAGATGATTTTAGAGCAAGATAGAATGGCCCTTGGTCTGAAAAAAATCCAAGAAGAAAAAAACAGTTATGTAAAATCACTTAGGGATAACATGAAAACGGAAGAAGCCTTTCGTATTCAGAATATTATAGAAGAATTTAAAGAAAACCTTGAAAGCTTTCAAGGTTCTATTGGTATAGATAGTTATATAAAATATTTTTATGATAGTACCGTTTCCTTTTTTGATTATTTCAATCAAGATAACTCAATTGTATTTTTAGATGAGCCTAGTAGGTTGATTGAAAAAGGAGAAGCTGTTGAGACTGAATTCCGTGAAGGTATGATTGGTAGAATTGAAAAAGGATATATTCTTCCAGGTCAAAGTGATGTGATTTACGGGTTTAAAGAATTGCTTACCAACCTTAATCATAAAAATACATTGTTAATTAGTACCATGGATTATAAAGCGAATTACTTTACCATAAAAGGTAGATGGGATTTTACAGTTCGAAGTATTAATCCATATAATAATAATTTTGATATCTTAGTAAAAGACCTACAAAAATGGAAAAAGAGTGGGTACAGAGTATTATTATTATCTGGATCTAGATCCAGAGCAAAGCGTTTAAGTGAAGATTTAAGAGATCATGAACTTAATGCGTTTTATAGTGAAGATATGGACCGTATTATTCAAAAAGGCGAAATTATGGTAGCCTACGGAAATCTTCATAGAGGCTTTGAATATCCACTAATTAATTTTGTTATTATCTCAGAAAGTGATATTTTTGGTGCTGAAAAGAAAAAGAAAAAGAAGATTAAAGAATATGACGGTAAGAAGATTCAAAGCTTTACTGACCTAAATGTGGGTGATTACGTAGTACACGAGAATCATGGATTAGGTATTTACCGTGGTATCGAAAAAATTGAAGTAGATAAGGTTACAAAGGACTATATTAAAATTGAATACGGCGGTGGAGGCGTGTTGTATATTCTTGCAACAGGCCTTGATGTGATACAAAAATATGCGGGTGCAGATGCTAAAAAGCCTAAGTTAAATAAATTAAATTCTCCAGAATGGAAAAATACCAAAACAAGAGTAAAAGGTGCTGTAAAAGAAATTGCTAAGGAACTTGTTGAACTTTATGCTACAAGGCAGGCAAAACTTGGATACCAATTTGGACCAGATACTGTTTGGCAAAATGAATTTGAAGAGATGTTTCCTTACGAAGAGACCGATGATCAATTACGTGCAATAGAAGAAACAAAACGAGATATGGAAAGTACTAAAATCATGGACCGTTTAGTTTGTGGTGATGTAGGTTACGGTAAAACAGAGATTGCGATACGTGCAGCGTTTAAGGCTGTGTCGGATGGGAAGCAAGTGGTATTTTTAGTTCCAACAACGATTCTAGCACAACAGCATTATAATACGTTTGTGCAAAGAATGATGGATTTTCCTATCAGTATAGATATGTTATCTAGATTTAAAACTCCTGCTCAGCAAAAACATGTGATTGAACGTATAAAAAAAGGTAGCTTAGATATCTTAATTGGAACTCATCGTGTGTTATCTAAAGATATTCAATTTAAAAATCTAGGATTATTGATTATAGATGAAGAGCAACGTTTTGGTGTAGCACATAAAGAAAAAATCAAACAAATAAAAGGAGATGTTGATGTATTAACATTAACAGCGACTCCAATACCTAGGACACTACACATGAGTTTAATTGGTATTAGAGATATGAGTGTATTAACAGAACCGCCAGTAGATAGAATGCCAATTCAAACCTATGTTTTAGAGCATAATGAAGAAATTATAAGAGAAGCAATTCACCGTGAACTTTCTAGAGATGGACAGGTTTATTATGTTTTTAATCGTGTCAATGGTATTGATGAAATGGCAAATAAAATTGCAAAATTAGTACCAGAAGCCAACGTATCCTTTGCCCATGGACAGATGAGCGAACGTGAATTAGAGCGTATCATGTTTGATTTTATTAATGGTGAAATTGACGTTTTGGTATCTACCACAATAATTGAAACTGGGCTTGATATCTCCAATGTTAATACCATGATTATAGACGATGCAGATCGCCTTGGCCTATCTCAGTTATATCAGTTACGAGGTCGTGTTGGTCGCTCCAATCGTACATCCTATGCATTTTTAATGTATAAACGAGATAAGATGCTAAAAGAAATTGCCGAGAAACGACTCTCTGCTATTAAAGAATTTACAGAATTAGGTTCTGGTTTTAAAATTGCAATGCGTGATTTAGAGATTCGTGGTGCAGGAAACCTTTTAGGAGCGCAACAAAGTGGTCACATGGAAGCGGTAGGATATGATTTGTATTGTAAAATGTTAAATGACGCTGTACGTTCTATGAAAGGTGAAATTACAGAAGAAGAAACCTTTGATACAACAGTTGATATGGACATAGATGCATTTATTCCAGCTGCGTATATTAAAAGTGAATTTCAGAAGTTGGATATCTATAAACGTATAGCAGAAATCGCAAATGAAGATGAATTCTTAGATATGCAAGAAGAATTGTTGGATCGTTTTGGGGATTTACCAACATCGGTAAATAATCTCTTAAATATTGCACTTATAAAAGCAATTAGTCACAGTGTTTATGTTACTAGCTTAGTTTATCGCAATGAAGAAATCAAATTAGTAATGTATAACAAAGCAAAACTAAAGGTAGAAAAAATTCCGGATTTAATCGGAAAATATCAACCAACTTTAAAACTAGTGCCTGAAGCGAATCCGTATTTTACTTATTCCACTAAAAAGCCAGGTAAAACAACAAAGATGGATGTTTTATCACTGTTTGAATTAATTAAAAATATATTAAGTGATATTAAACTATTGATTGATGACAAGGAATAATTTATACTAATAAAATGTGGTAAAGCATTGCGATTGTTGGTTACAATGCATGCAATGTAAAGCAGATGGGGGTAAAGCGTGAGAAAGGTATCACGTTTGTCCTAATTATTATGCGTATAGAATACGAAGACGGGAGTATAATTATGAAAAACATTAAGAAAAGAATTATTTATATAAGTTTATTAATTGCAATGATTTTATCAGCAACAGCTTGTTCTAAGAATAATAAGGACAAATCTAATGTTACGAATACCGAGCAAGAGGGCGAAAACACTACCACTGCAGAGGCAACTACAGAACCTGTAGATGAAAGTATTTTTGATAAAGTAGTAGTGACGGTGGGAAAAGAAAAAGTATATTACAGTGAAGCAATGATATATTTTAAATATATTGAAGCGCAATATGAATCTTACTTTGGTGATCAAATATGGTCATATGATTTTGGTGAACAAAGCTTTAGCGATATGGCAAAACAAGAAATCATTAATACGATATCTCAAACTAAAATTGTTGGTACAAGAGCAGAAAAATTAGGTGTTGAAATAACAGAAGATGATGAAGCAATAATCAAACAAAGAACAGACGATTATATTGCTGGTATCTCAGATGAAGATAAAAAATTATCTGGTATTACAGAATCTGTTGTAGAACAATTCTACCGTGATAATATGATTTATGAAAAAGTATATGATGCATCCACTATGAATATCGATACAGATGTATCTGATGAAGAAGCGAAACAAATAAAAGTACAGCATTTATTAGTATCTACTATGGAAAAAGATAAAGATGGTAATGATATTCCTGTAAGTGATGAAAAAAAATCAGAAGCTTATGATAAAGCGAAAGATTTATTAAAACAAGCAAAAGAAACAGATAATTTCTATACCTTTGCAGAAGCCAATACGGATGATTCTAACGTGGAATATACCTTTGGTAAAGGTGAAATGGTTGAACCTTTTGAAACAGCAGCTTTTGCTTTAAAACCAGGTGAATTTAGTGATGTGGTTGAAACAGAATATGGTTATCATATTATCTATTGTGTAAGTGATTATGATGAAGATGCGACTCTTGAGAAAAAAGAAGAAATAATTGCAGATAGACAAAATACAAAGTTTCAAGAACTTTATGAAGAATGGTCAAAAGATTACGACATAAAAGTAAATGATAAAATATGGAATACCATGAATTTTACAGTTGAAACTACAGGATCTGAAGAAGATGGTGAAGTGCAAGATGCGACGGGAGATACAACTGGAGATACAACTGGAGAGACAACTGAAGATGTAACAAATTAATGTTAAAAAGCTGCGACAAGTACAATAGCACTTTGAAAAAAGCTTTCAGCTTATCGTGGAAAGAGTTATGTCCCCAATAAGCATGATATGGAGTTATTTAATAACATTTTAATTGTAAACTAACAAGGCACTGAATATTAGCTTATTCAGTGCCTTGTTTTTTACCGTTATTATATTACCGTTATTATAATATTTGCCATTTGAAATTTGCCATATAAAATTTGCCATTTAATATTTGCCATTAAAATTTGCCATTTTTATTTTGTAATAATTAATATTTATCATATTTTATTTTTGTCGATTTAAATTTTTATTGCTCAATATCTTTTTTGATAATATTATTGATAAGATACTCGATTGGTCAATCGGATTGCTTTTGCAAGTAAAATAACAAAGGCAGCGGTTGCGATTCCAAGAATAGCCCCTATTATAACATCACTTGGATAATGGAAAAATAAATACATTCTAGAAAAACCAATCAATGCAGCAAGGAAGAGAGCAGGTATACCCAATTTCTTGAAGCAATAAACAATTACAGTAGCGGAAGTGAAACTGGACATAGTATGACCGGATGGGAATGAAAAAGAGCTTGGTTTTTTATATAAAAGTTCGACATCAGGAAATGCATAAAAAGGTCGCTCTCTTGCAATTAAATTCTTTAGTATACCATCACATAATAAATACTCTATTGTTAACGCTACAACCAATAGGATACCACAAGTTCTAGTCTTTTTGAACAGGAGTAATGCAAAAGCGATTGCTATCCACACAAAACCTGAATCCCCTAGCCTTGTAAAACCAATCATTAACTTATCTAAAAAGGGTGTGTGCATATGTTCTAAGATGTAAAATAAAATGGATTCATCAAATTGTTGTATTGCTTGAAACATTAAAATTCCCCCCTTATTTTCTTGAATTTAAAGCTTAAAGTATGCCACTTTGGAAATTTACAAAATTCTCGAACTAACTTTAATAAAGTATAACATAGATTTTATACAATGAAAAGTGATCATTTGGATTATAGTATTAATGAAATTTTAATGTTTCTAATTAGTATATTATTGACAAAGGTAATTCTTGGGTATAACCTATCAGAGTATAATACATAAAACAAGAATTGATTGCGTTATAATTGTAATAACCGCAGATGGGAGCGAGAAAATGATTGAAATCAAAGATTTAACTAAAGTTTATAAGCTTAGTAAAAAACAAATGATGGAACAAAAGACGAAGAAAAATATAAAAAAAGCAGCAGATAAAATAAGTTTAACTGCTAAAAAAGGTGAAATATATGGATTGTTAGGACCAAATGGTGCTGGTAAAACAACAACTCTTCGTTGTGTTGCTACTCTTTTAAAACCAACCGAAGGTGAAATCACTGTTTGTGGCTTTGATACGATAAAAGAACCTGAAAAAGTAAGGGAGTCCATTGCATTCTTAACCAATGAAATTAAATTAGATCCACAGTTTTCACCAAAATATATGTTTAATTTCTTTGGAAAGCTTCATGGAATGGATGAAAAAACAATAGATAAACGAAGAGAAATGTTATTTTCTTATTTTGGAATCAATGATTTTCAAGATAAAAAAATTGATGAATTATCTACTGGTATGAAACAAAAAGCATCTATTGCAGTAAGTTTAGTACATGACCCAGAAGTTGTTATCTTCGATGAACCGACAAATGGTTTGGATATTGTTACAGCAAGAAGTGTAACAGATTATCTTAAAGTGCTTAAAAGTGAAGGTAAATTAGTAATCGTTTCCACCCACATTATGTCAGAAGCAGAAAAATTATGTGATCGTATTGGAATTATTATTAATGGACGTAAAGTTTGTGATGGTACGTTAAGCGAGATTTTAATGTCTACACAAACGGATGATCTTGAAGACGCCTTCTTTGAACTTTATAAAAAACATAATCAGGAGGAAGCTTAAAATGAATGGAGCTAAATATATCATCCAAAAAGAATTAACAAGGGTGTTTAAGGATAAAAAACTAGTTATAAGTTTATTTGTTGTACCAGTTGTTATTATTATTGGTATTTATTATTTAATGGGCCAAATGCAAACAGCAATGCAAGATGATATTGAAAAACATATATCAACGGTATATATACAAAACGAACCAGAAGGCTTTAAAGATGTATTAAAACAAGCAAATTTTGAAGGTGATATTAATTATTTAGATGTAAATACTGATGTAACTGAAATAAAAGATAAGATATTAACAGGTGATGCAGATTTATTAGTTGTATTTGATGAAGATTTTATAGGCAAAGTAAATAATTATGAAACAGGAAATGAAATTCCTGAGGTGAAAACTTATTATAATAATTCCGAAGATTATTCTTCTGTTGCTAGAAATAACTTTGTAAACCAAGCACTGTCCATATACCAACAACAACTTCTAGCAGAAAGATTTGGTGACTTAAGTAAATTGACAGTGTTTCACGTTGATATAGATCCTGAATCATCCATTATTGTTGATAATGAAAAAGCAACCGGTAAAGTATTTGGTATGATATTACCTTACTTTATTACATTTATGTTATTTACTGGGGCAATGAGTCTTGGTGTTGACGCTATAACTGGAGAAAAAGAACGTGGAACCATGGCAAGTATGCTATTAACACCATTAAAACGTAGTGATATTGTAATTGGTAAATTAATTTCTATTTCTATTTTATCCTGTTTATCCGCAACTGTTTATGCTGTTTCTATGATTGTATCAATGCCAGTTATGCTAAAAGGTTTTGGAGAAAGCAATATGGAAGGATTTGCACTGAAATTTAGTCCGTTACAAGTAATTCAATTATTTGCAATTTTATTGTCTTTGGTTTATTTATATGTTGCTATAGTATCGTTAGCATCCGTCCTTGCCAAAACTGCAAAAGAAGCAAGCGCTTATGTAACACCAATATACTTGGTTGTTATGGTTGCAGGTATGATTACCATTTTTTCTGGTAATAGTTCGAAAGAATTGTTTATGTATGCAATTCCTGCTTACGGAAGTGCAATTTCAATTCAAGGTATATTAGTAGGCGAATTAACAATGGTTCAATTTGCTTCAACCATTGGCGGAACGTTACTATTAGCTATTATTCTAACAACATTAATAACCAAAGCATTTAATAGTGAAAAAGTAATGTTTAATGCATAAGTTGCTTGCAGAATAGTAAGACATTTAATATAATTAAGACATCTAGATAAGGTTTTGCACCTAATTACAGGGGAAGAAGGTAAGAGTATGTCTTTTTTATTAACCACAACGGAAGCAAGAGTAATCTCAGCTTTATTTATAGGAATACCAGCATTTTTATTTTTACTTCATCTTTTTTTATCATTTCGTAAAAATGCATTTTGGGGGTTTGTTGTACCTGTTCTTTGGGGATTATTAAGTATATGGATTGTATCAAAAACACAAACTTACCCAAGTGAAATGATTGTATTTTGCATTGCTATTGATATATTATTAATTGCTATATGGGCATTCATAAGATTTGTTTTAAAGAAAAGAAAAAATAAAAGGTAATGTAAAATTTGGATGTCAAAAGTTCAATTCGATTGATTGAACTTTTGACATTTATTTATGAAATGATATAATTTGAGAATAATAATATAATAGGTGTCGCGAAATTTTATAGCTTATCAAGTTTATCTTGCTATAATACAATTTATATTCTCAATTGCCATAAGTAGCAAGATTTAAATTGTATAAGTTTTATATAAATAAGTGATAAATTGTGATAAACAAGTGATAAATAAGTGAGGAATAGGTGATAAATAAGTATATCCTTGATAATGCAATTACCTATTTCAACTATAATTGAAAGGAAAATATAACATGTTATTAGAATTCAAAAAATTTGCTTTAAAAGGTAATATGATAGATTTAGCAGTGGGTGTGATTATTGGTGGAGCCTTTAATACTATTGTTACATCATTGGTAAATGACATAATTATGCCAGTTTTTAGTATCTTTACAGGTAACCTAGATTTTACGAATTGGTTTATTGCGTTAGATGGGAAATATTATAAAACTATAGAAATTGCGAAAGCAGAAGGTGTTGCAACTATAAACTACGGTTCTTTTTTATCTGGAGTAATTAACTTTCTTATTATGGCATTTGTTTTATTTCTTCTTGTAAGACAAATTAACAAGATTAGAAGTAAATTTACAAAAGAAATAGAACAACAACCTACAACTAAAAAATGTCCAAGATGTTTATCTGATATTAATATATTAGCTACAAAATGCCCTCATTGTACATCCGATGTTGAAATATAATCGAAACAAAATGTGGTGCCGAAAGGTTAAGGTAATATGAGAAATATTAAGATATTGCTTATGTATGATGGGAATAGTTATTCAGGATGGCAGAGATTAGGTTTATCAGAAAAAAATAATTCAATTCAAGGAATTTTAGAAGAAACCATTTCGTCTTATTTAGGAGAAGAGATCCATATCACTGGTTCTGGCAGGACAGATGCTGGTGTTCATGCACTTGGACAAGTTGCTAATTTTAAGAGCAATACGAAAATTAAGTTATCTGCACTAATGGAAGATATAAATAGAAAGTTACCAGAAGATATAAGAATACTAAAAATAGAATATGTGGATAACGATTTTCATAGTAGGTATTCAGCAGTATCAAAGACTTATGAATATCGAATTGATACTGGAGAACGGCAATCGGTTTTTTCAAGAAAATACACCTATCATGTACCAGAAACACTAAATATAGAAAATATGAAAAAGGCAGCAGAGTATCTCATAGGAACTCATGATTTTAAGGCATTTTCGACGGATAGAAAAGATTTGAAATCTACCGTTAGAACCATTTACGATATAAACATATATAAACCTTTGATAAAAGATAATTGTCATAATCAAAATGAGTTAAGAATTCAAGTAACAGGAAATGGATTTCTTTACAACATGGTAAGAATCATAACAGGAACGTTAATTTCGGTTGGAGAAGGTAAAATGCCAGCAAATGATATAGAACTTATACTTAAGAATAAAAAGCGCGAAATGGCAGGAATAACGTTGAATCCACAGGGATTATTTCTAATTAAGGTAAGGTATTAAATCCCTACTAATAAAAATTTTTCTAAAACTTCAACTTTACGTATAAATTCCTCCTTTTGACAAACAATAATAACCATAAGTAGCACTTTATGATTATTATGCAAATGGAGGAATAAATTATATGAAAGCCACAGGAATCGTTAGAAGAATAGATGACTTGGGACGTGTTGTAGTTCCAAAAGAAATTCGCCGTACATTGCGTATAAGAGAAGGAGATCCACTTGAGATATTTACAGATAGAGAAGGGGAAATTATACTCAAGAAGTATTCACCAATAGGAGAACTTGGTCAATTTGCAAAACAGTATGCGGATTCCCTGGCACAAACAACTGGGCATATTATTGCAATATCAGATAAGGATCAATTTGTTGCAGCAAGTGGTAGTATGAAAAGAGAATTGCTTTCTAAAGCAGTTACCCATGAGTTAGAACAAGTTATCAATGAAAGGGAAAGCTTCATAGCTGCAAAAGAAGATAAAAACTTTATTCGAATCGTTGCAGATGATGATACAGATTATACTTACCAAGTTATTTGGCCAATTATTGCAGAAGGTGATGCAATTGGTGCCGTTGTTATACTAACAAAAGATCCTAAAGTGAAATTTGGAGATGTGGAAAATAAATTAGCAAGTACAGCTGCTTATTTTCTAGGAAGACAAATGGAACAATAGTATAAGTAGGAGTGTTTGAGTTTATCACAAACACTCCTATTGCTTTGTCATTAATAAAAAGGGATTTGGTAAATAAAAAGCTAGGATTGCGGATTTGTTGTAGATACGATATAGTAAATTTAATTATATTTAAAAAAGAGTATAAAAAATAATAGTTAATTTGCAGAATAGAAATGATTTAAACACATCAAATGGAAAGCCAAAAGTAAAGGAATACATTTCAAACGGAAAACTAAAAGTAAAGAATACATATCAATTGGTAAATCAGAAGTAATCCGACAAAGAAAAAGGAGGGTACAATGGAAAAGACATATAAATTTGATGACTTAATGAATATCATAAGGCAATTAAGAAGTGAGAATGGGTGTCCTTGGGATAGAGAGCAAACTCACGAAAGTTTAAGAGAATGCATGATAGAAGAAGCATATGAAACAGTTGAAGCGATAAATAACCAAGACACTGAAAATTTATGCGAAGAGCTTGGTGATATGTTACTACAAGTTGCGTTACACACTGCCATAGCAGAAGAAACAAAAGAATTCACCATTCAGGATGTCATAGAAGGTGAATGCAAGAAGATGATTAATAGGCATCCCCATGTATTTGGTGATGCAAAAGCAGATAATTCAACAGATTTTTTAAACAATTGGGAAGAAATTAAACAAAAAGAGAAAAAACATACGAATGCATCAGAAGGAATTCTAAGTGTTCCAAAAGCATTACCAGCAAATATTAGGGCAGAAAAAGTACAAAAAAAAGCAGCCAAAGCAGGCTTCGATTTTAGCAACTATGAACAGGCTCTTGAAAAGGTTTATGAAGAGCTTCTTGAGCTTAAAAATGCGCAAGAAAATGGTGATTTTAACAGTGTCTCCGAAGAATTTGGCGATTTGATGTTCTCAGTGGTAAATTTATCAAGGTTTTTACAACTAAATGCAGAAAATTCCTTGACAAATGCCACTAATAAGTTTATAAATAGATTTGTAGGAATTGAACGAATTGCTGAACAAGAAGGCAAGCGTTTAAGCGATATGTCCATTAGTGAGCTGGATGCTCTTTGGGGACGTGTAAAATAATCTTTTTGATTATAACAAAATATAACAATTACTTTAGAGGAGGAGTTTTATCCATGAACAAAGCAGAATTAGTTGCAGCAATTGCAGAAAAAACAGAATTATCCAAAAAAGATTCAGAAAAGGCATTAAAAGCATTTATCGATGTCGTAACTGAAGAATTAACAAAAGGTGAAAAAGTTCAATTAGTTGGCTTTGGTACTTTTGAAGTTTCTGAAAGACCAGCAAGAACTGGTAGAAACCCACAAACAAAAGAAGCTATCACTATTGCAGCATCTAAAGCTCCAAAGTTCAAAGCAGGAAAAGCTTTAAAGGACGTTATTAACGCATAGTAATGAATTTACTAAGAAGCTGTTATAAAAATCAAATTCAACGTATATATGCATAAGCGTCTTTTCGTTGAATATGATTTTTATAACGGCTTCTTTTTTGTATAAAAGTTCTCTCTTATAAAAGTAATTGAAACCATATCAAAGTTAGGAGTAAACATGAGATTAGACAAATTTTTAAAAGTATCTAGATTAATAAAAAGAAGAACCATAGCAAATGAAGCATGTGATGCTGGCCGTGTTTTAATAAATGGTAAACCTGCAAAAGCATCTGCGTCTGTAAAAGTAAATGATATAATAGAGATTGGATTTGGTAGCAAAGCTGTTAAAGTTCAAGTTCTAGATGTTCAAGAAACTACAAAAAAAGACGAAGCAAAAGAACTATATAAGTATGTATAAAGAATTAGTCATGAATTGAAAGGTCTTCTAATATACTGAAATGAAATAAAGTATATTAGGAGGCTTTTATAGTATGGAAGATAAACAACAAGCAGTTCAAAAAAATCATAAAGTCAATCTAAATGCAAGAAAATCGGCTACAATTACAGGCGTTAATGATGTTCTATCCTTTGATGCAGGAGAGGTATTATTAGAAACAGAAGCTGGTATTTTAATGCTTCGTGGCACAGATTTACACGTTAATCGCCTGACCCTTGAAAAAGGCGAAGTTGATGTTGATGGTAAGATTGATAGTTTAACCTATTCTGATTCAAATACTTATGGAAAGTCAGGAGAATCCTTGATTAGCAGATTGTTCAAATAATGCTTAAAGGAGATATATTCAATGAACGAAGCAATTTTAGTTGAACTGCGTTTCTTTTTCTCATCTGTTATATGGGGTATGGTGTTATTAATAATCTATGATGTACTTAGAATTCTCAGACGAGTTATAAATCATAATGCTTTTTTTATTGCAATTCAGGATATTATATATTGGGTTGTTAGCAGTGTATTAATATTTCACATGATGTATAACCAAAACAATGGTATTATAAGGGGATTTGCAATTTTAGCTATGTTTCTAGGAATGTTAATTTATCATAGTATTTTTAGTGATTTTTTAGTAGATGGGATATCTGGTATTATTAATAAAGTAATTTTTACAATATATAAGATTATAAGAAAGACAATACATATACTATTATCACCATTTTGCTTTATAGGAAAAAAATTAATGATCTTTTTCCGTTTTTTATTAAAAAAATTAAAAAAATTTGGACACTTTATATTAAATAGATTGAAAAAAAATAGGAAATCGGATAAAATAGCAATATCAGATAATGAAAAAGGTGATTAATTTGAGAAAAAAGAGAAAGGCAAGAAGGACAGGCCTAAGTATCATAGCTATTATGGTTTTATTAATATGTGGAATTGTCACGTTTAAGAGACAAGAGCTAGATAAAGCCAATGCGAAGTCTACGTCACGAATAGCAGAATTAAATAAACAGATTGAAGAAGCGAAAGAAGATTCCGAAGATATCAAAGACAAAAAGGCATATATGCAAACGAAAAAGTATATCGAAGAGATGGCTCGTGAAAAACTTGGATTGGTTTATAAAGATGAAATCATTTTTGAATCCGAAGATGATAACTGATTTCTGTGCCTATTTATCATTAAAAATCACAAAAATAAAAATTACTTACATTAAATTGTTGACAAGCATAGAAAAAGCAGTTATAATGTAGTTCGTCACTTCGGCGAAGTAGCTCAGTTGGCTAGAGCACGCGGTTCATACCCGCGGTGTCGGCGGTTCAAATCCGTCCT
>JARBTX010000003.1 GCA_029239975.1 Anaerocolumna sp. | reverse complement strand
CTTTTTCCTAATTGGTATGGTTTAATATCAGTACTTCCATCCATTATTTTTCGTCCAAATCGTTTAGCTGTATCCCTAACATAGTTTTGCATCGCTTTTAATTGGTCTATGCCTGCAGTAGAGGACCTTTTGGTAAGGTATCCATCTTTGTTCGTTTCAACGGGAATAACATCCGATTTTACAGAAGCTTTCATTTCATCATTTTCACTAATAAAGCTCTTATCCAAATGTTTTATAATATCAAAGTTACTATTTACAATACCAGTCATTTTTAAGGCACGTAATATACTCTCCGTTACATTACTACCCTTGTCTACAAAAGGATCATTAATGTTGTAGTATAGAATACCTGCTGGAATAATTTTTTTATCTGGATGTTCCTGTTCCATTAATTCCATTGCAGCATTCATATAGATTGCTAATTGTATCTGCAATCCATAATAAACAGATAGTAAATCAAATGCTGTATTACCAGATTTATAATCGATAACCTTCACAAGCAATTTATTATTATCTTCATAGACATCAAGACGGTCAATTCTTCCTTGTAAACGTATTCTTTCATTTTCAGATAAATCAATATTCAAACTGCCAAGTTTATTTCTTTCAGAAAAGAATAATTCAAAACCGATAGGTTCAAAATCACCTTTTTTAATTTGTTCACACAAGGCCCAAAGAGTTCTTTTTAAGATTCGTTCAACACGTTTTACAAGATATTCATTTCGTTTTGTACTGCTTAAGATTGCATTTCCATATCCATCTGCAGCTTCTATAACACATTGGCTTCCCCATTCATCTCTTATTTCTTCGGGTATTGTATGCCAATTGTATTCACTCTCCGATAATTTTCTTGAAAATAATTCAATGGCATTATGAAATAAATTACCGATATCTGGTACTGCAAGTTTATATTCTTGCCTTTCTTTTAATTCAAGTCCAAAACTAATGTAATGAGCAAATGCACAAGCAGCATATTGTTCCAGTCTTGTTACACTTCCTACCAAATCTTTACCATAAAGTTCTTTTGCTATCTGTTTGGATAATCCATTCTCCTTATTTGTATAAAAGACTGCTTGAATTAAACTTTCAATTAAATCTTTATACTCTTCCTTAGAATGATAATAACTAAACAATTCTTTCCAGGTTTCTGTTGTGGTATTCGGGTATTTCCTTAATCCATCAATTAAATAATCTAACCCTTTATTAGAACCTAAGATGTACTCTAATTCATCCTTATTCTCATCTTCATCATATATTTTCAGCTTTGGAAATAGCTTTTTTATATTCTCTATCAGATAAGAAGGCCTTAGTGCTTTTCCATCTTCCCCAAGTTTACTAAAACTAATAAATAATTTCTCACTAGGCTTGGTTAAATTTAAGTAAAGATAGAACTTTTCAGTGTAGGAAGCTTGTCTCTTCGTTGGAGCCATTTCTAATTTACTTTCAACTAAGAGTTCTCTTTCCATATCGGTTAGAATCCCACCACCGCCATTAGCTTTGGGGATTATATTATCATTAACACCAACAAAAAAAAGAGCTTTGATATCTTTTAACCTTGTTCTTTCAATATCACCAATTACGACTTGATCTAACCCTGGTGGTATTAGCCCTACTTTTGCTTCTAATAATCCTGCTTCTAATATTTCAATGTATTCCTTTATAGTTAATACTTCATCACCAAGTAATTCAACCAACTTGTCATATAACTCCATAACAATACCATATATTTGTTGATATTCTTTTGCAGTGGATAACATATTTTGCTCCAAAAAGGAATCACTAAATTTATCTAATTTAGTGGAAGCATCCAGTTTAACACCAAACTCATATAAAGCTGTCGTAAAATCAGTTACATTTTTACTACGGTCACTAAGTATCTCATCTAATGGTAACAGAGTATCATATACCTGTTTTCGAATTTCATTTATTCTTATTAATTCACCTTCATCTTGTCCTCTATAAGTTCTCACCCAAGTCTCTTGCCATCTATTTCTACCACGAATACCTAATGCGATTACATAGTTTTCTAAGATATCAATATCTTCTCTCTCTACATCTACAAGACCGCAACGTAAGTAACGAAATATACTTTCATAATCGAAATTATTTCTTATAATATCTAATACAGAACGTAGTAGTTCCACAAATGGATTAGATAAAATATCTCTTTTATTATCTATAAAAACAGGAATTTCGGCTTTTTCAAACTCTCTACTTATAACTCTTCCATAGTTTTTAATATCGCCGGTTACAACAGCCATATCTTGATAACGATACTCATTGGTTCGTACTAATTTCTTCATTTCGCGTATAACAAATGCTATTTCACGTTTACTATCCATAGCACTGTGAAGACTTATACTATCTTGTTCTTTATTAAAACTTTTTGAAGGATAACGGAATAGATTCGCTTCTAGTGAAGCTAATGCAGGGTTATTTAAATACCGATATGGAATTTTGGTCTTGGATGAATCAAAGGTAAATACAGAGTCATCAATATGTATTCCTTCCTCTTCCGCTATTTTAGTTAATTTTTGTATGGTTTGATAACTTAAATGAAACAAATTAAATTCTTCAATTTTATTATTCAATTCTAATTGATCTATGGTCACAGTGATTATAACTTTTTTTGCTTTTTTCATTAATATTGTAAGTAATTTATATTGTGATGGTGTAAATCCAGTAAACCCATCTAAGCAAATAATACTATTGGAAATAATATTAGATTTTTCTATAACCAAACATAATACATCCAGTATTTCTTCTGCTGTGATGTATTTTTCATTTAGATATTCTTTAAAACCTTTATAAATCACAATAATATCATGTAGTTTACTCGTTAACATAGGACGATTTTTAGTCTTATCTGCCATGTCTTCTAACATTTTTACACTTATATTATATTGGTATATTTCAGATAATAGAGATTTTAGTTCATTAATAAAACCTAATTTTTGAACCTCATGATTAAAAAGATCAAGCTCTTTTCTATTTTTTGCTACAACTTTTCGAAGCACCATGCTTTTACCTGTATCTTCTAAAACAGGTTTATCATTACCGCCTACTTCATCAAAGATACGATAAGCTAATCTCATAAAACTAAGTATATCGATATTCATAGTTCCTTTATTTGGATGCATTCTAACAATGTCTTTTTGAGTTTGCAGCGTAAATTGTTCTGGAACAATGACTAGATAATTTGTATTTTCATATTGCAGAGACTTTTCAATAATTTCTTTGTATAATTTATACGACTTGCCTGAACCAGATCTTCCAAGCACTAGTTGTAATGACATAACATCACTCCTTCTGCTAAAGTAGCACGTATTGTTTATTCATTTACGTTTCTATACTAAATATGTAACTGATATTATAGCATAGTTCAAATGATTAAGCGAGAAGGTTCTATGAAGCACCAAATGTTACTATCCCAACAATTAAATTATCTGCACTTTTTAATTATTTATAGGAAACTATTCATAATTTAGATTAGCTGTTAATAAGATATATAAAGTATCTTTATGGAGGGAAGTGTGAATTCACATTCTATTTGAATAGCTATAAATATCAAAACTATTCGTGAATCAGTCACACTTAAATTGGTATCGTTCACAGAAGTTAGAATTCATACTTTGCATAAGTGAACATTTACCAGGAAAGGCATGGTGCGTTATATGGCTAAAACAAAAATTTTTGTAATTCACTTAAAAGAAATAATATATACAGCACTATTTGCAGGCCTAGGTATACTGCTGATCATTCTTCTTTTAATCATGTTTTTCAATAAGAAGGATGATGCCACTACTACAATGACAGGATCGATTTATACACCAGGTGTATATACAACAACTCTTGCATTGAATGATACAGCATTAAACTTAGAGGTTGTATTGGATAAAAATCATATTAACTCAGTGAAACTCGTTAATATTGATGAAGCTACCACTACGATGTTTCCTTTAGTAGAACCTTCTTTAGAAGAAATTGAAGAGCAATTAGTGGATGGAGTAGATATTGATTCTCTTGAAATTTCAGAAGATAGTAAATATACTCAGACATTACTTATTGATGCTATTAAAGCAACGTTAGTTAAGGCATCTGTTGTTACAGTGGAATAGTTACATATAAGGGGCTGTCACCCTAGTGATTATTTAATCACTAGGCGTCAGCCCCTTGCCATATTTTCATGTATTTAGTGTATATAAAGTTACCTTATGTATACATTACATATTTCTCTAAATTTTAACGTTTTTATATTAAGTATTTATCATATTCTGATTCTTCATCTAAAAATATAATACCTATAATACCTGGTCCAGTATGGGCACCGATTGCACATCCAACTAGACTTTCCATAAACTTTGTACAACCATATTTCTCTATTAACATCTCTTTTACTGTTTCTATCGTTTTAGGGTCATCTCCATGTACTAAGCCGATGGTTTGATTCTTAAGATTTGCTCCTCGTTCTCCAACAATTTCCACTAATCTCTTTAAAGACTTTTGACGGCCTCTTACCTTTTCAATTGCTACTAATGCGCCTAAATCATTAATCTCGATAATAGGTTTAATGTCAAGTAGCCCACCAGCTATAGCTGAAGTTCTGCTTAATCTTCCACCTTTATACAAATACTCTAAGGTTTCAACAGTAAAGATATGTTCCATATGATCACAATAGAATTCTATTGCATTAATAATAGTCTCTTTATCTGCACCCTTTTCAGCCATAATCAATGCTTTTTCCACAACTAAACCAAAGCCTAAGGAAGCACATTTTGAATCAAGTATCGTTAAATCAAAATCTGGATAAGTTTCTAAAAGTTCTGTTTTCGCAATATTAGCAGCATTAAAAGTACCTGCTATACCTGTTGAGAAACAAATGTAGATTACTTGATCCTTATTTTTTGCATATTGTTCAAAATTCTCACGAAACATATAAGCATTAATATGATAGGTTTTAACATCAACACCTGACTTTAAAATGCTATAAAATTCTTCTGGCATGATAGTTTGTCCATCAAAATAATCTTTTCCTTCAATTACTACAGGTGTTGGTATGACGTGAAGGTTGTATTTATCAATTAACCACTTTGGTACATCTGAAGCAGAGTCTGTTATGATTCTTAAAGCCATTTTTATCCTCCATACTTTCGTAACGTAACATTTAACATGTTTAGAATATGAGTATCTTATTTTAATTTATCCAATGCATATAATTTATTCTACTCTATATAACTACTTAATTCCATTATAATTTTAAATAATATAAACGGTATATCTATACTGCGTAATTTATATTTACATTCAATGAAACAGTCATTCCTAAAATTCTATTTTATCTAATTCTTCTAACCATAAGGCTGCACTAGCATCACTTGGCATTCTTAAATCTCCTCTTGGCGAAACTGCAACGGAACCAACTTTAGGTCCATCTGGTAAGCAAGAACGTTTAAATTGTTGTGAAAAGAATCTACGATAAAATGTTTTTAACCATTTTAATATCGTTTCTTTATCATATGCATTTTGAAATGAGATGACTGCCAATCTAAAAATCTTGGTTGGAGTAAAACCAAATCTTAGTATATAGTACATAAAAAAGTCGTGTAATTCATATGGTCCAACAATATCTTCTGTTTTTTGTGCTATTTCACCTTCTACTGGTGGTAATAACTCTGGACTAACTGGTGTATCTAAAACATCAAATAACACTGTTTTAAGCATCTCATCCGATGTAGTTTCTGCAAAATATGATACTAAATAACGTACCAATGTTTTTGGAACAGAAGCATTCACGCCATACATTGACATATGGTCTCCGTTGTAAGTTGCCCAACCTAATGCTAACTCGGACATATCCCCGGTTCCTATAACTAAACCATTATACATATTTGCTACATCCATTAAAACTTGTGTTCTTTCTCTGGCTTGACAATTCTCAAATATTACATCATGAACATCTTTGTCATGATGAATGTCTTTAAAATGAAGTAATACCGCTTCACGAATTGGTACTTCCATAAATGTAGTACCTAAGTAATTTGCTAAAGCTACTGCGTTGTTATAAGTTCTATCCGTAGTACCAAAGCATGGCATTGTAACGGTAATAATTCCTTTTCTATCTAAAGATAATAAATCAAATGCTTTACAGGTTACAAGAAGTGCTAATGTGGAATCTAATCCACCAGAGATTCCAATGACAGCAGATTTACTATTGGTATGTTCTAATCTCTTCTTTAAACCATATGCTTGAATATTAATGATCTCTTCACAGCGAGAATCTCTATCTTCTTTTACGCTAGGAACAAATGGAGCTTTATCTACTTTTCTTGTAATTTCTGTTTCCATTGTTTCGACTTCTGATTGATAGGAGAATTCTACAACTTCATATTCTTCAAACTGAGTTGGGGTAAAGGTTGTCATTCTTCGACGTTCGTTCATCAATTTTTGTATATCTATTTCGGTAGATACAAACTCATTCTGAAAACGTTTTGATTGTTTTAATAATAATCCATTTTCAGCTATTACATTATGTCCTGCAAATACTAAATCCGTTGTGGATTCCCCTTCACCAGCATCTGCATATAAATAACCACAAACAAGTTTTGCTGATTGCATTTTTATTAAATCAATACGATATTTATCTTTACCAGTTGTTTCATCGCTTGCGGATGGGTTCAAAATTATGGTTGCACCTGCCATAGCATGAGAAACGCTTGGTGGAGCTGGCACCCAAAGATCTTCACAAATTTCGACTCCTATTGTTAACTCTCGCATATTCGTTAGTCGGAATAATATATTGATTCCAAAAGGAACCTTTTTCCCTTGGAAAGTTATATATTCTACTTTTTCCTTACCAGGATTAAAATGTCTTGCCTCATAAAATTCTGAGTAATTAGGAAGATGCTTTTTCGGAACTAGTCCTAATAAATTTCCATTCTGTATTACTGCTGCTGTATTAAATAACTTACCCTCTTTTAAAATAGGAACACCTACAGTAACTAAAACATCTTTATTTTTTGTAAAATCTATAATACGAATTAATTCCTCTTTTGCACTCTTTAATAAAGTATCTTGAAAAAATAATTCACCACAAGTATAACCAGTAATGCCTAGTTCTGGTAATACTAATACTTTTATTTGTTCATTTTCTGCTTTTTCTATTATTTCAATAATTCTATCTGCATTATAGTTACATCTTGCTACTTGAATTTTAGGGGTCGCAGCTGCAACCTTAACAAATCCATGTTTCATATTGGCTCCCATCTAGTGTAATCACTTGTTTAATATGACACTTGAATAGCTTTATTATAAAAGATATAGTTATCTTTTTCAACGAGTTCCATAAAATGGATATTTTGATAAGCTTAAAAAAAGGCAGCTACTGCTGCCCCTTATCTTTTGTTCATGTACCCGAAAAGCCGTTTCCTATATTTTGACTCCTAGCCAAGCTAGGTGGGTTTCCGCAAGTAAGCCTCTGTCTTCCACTGCAAACGGTGGCCTGACATAATCTTACAAATATAGGAATCCCGTATTATATCATGTAGGTTCAAAATAGTAGGAGTATCGCACATTCCAGGAACTTTTCTTGATTTCATTATACATGAGCTAATTCAAATTTTCAAGTTCTTTATGTCTTAAAAAGTACTAAATATTTAACTCTTCTACATAATTTTCCAAGCATTGGAATGAAAATACAAATTCCGTTCCTTCCCCTAATGTACTGTTAACTTCAACAGTTCCACCATGTTTTAAAGCTATTTGTTTCGCGATTGCTAAACCAAGTCCAGAACCTTGCGCATTTTGCTTTAATTTAGATTTATAAAATTTATCAAAAATGCTAGGCAACTCTTCTGGTGAAATTCCGACGCCTTCATCTCTGATTGATATTATTAGTTTATCCAACTGATATAAAATTATGTGTATGGTAGAATTTACATTAGAAAACTTAATTGCATTGTCTAAAATAATCAGAAACATCTGTCTTAATCTATCATAATCACCCATCATCATATACACTGGACGATCTTTTGTAATCTCAATAGTTATGTTTTTCTCTATACTAATAGCATGCACACTTCTTATTAAATCATCAAAAACTTGAACAATATTTACTGGTTCTTTTTCGACAACAAAATCAGGATTTTGCATTTTGGATAATACAAGTAAATCTCCTACTAATCGTTCCATGCCTTTACATTCCATTAGTATTCTTGAATAATATTGGATGACTTTTTCTTCATCTGTTACTACACCATCAACCAAGGATTCCATATAGGCACGGATTACTGTAATAGGGGTACGTAATTCATGTGAAACATTTGCAAAAAAATCAATTCTTGCTTGCTCTCTACTTTGTCTCTCTAACTCATTTTCTTTTAATTCATCGGCAAGTATATCAATTGTTCTTGCTAAATCACCAATTTCGTCTTTTCTTGCAATATTTGTTTTACTTTCAAACTTTCCATCTGCTAACTCCAAAGCTGTGATACGCATTTTCGAGATTGGAGATGATAATCCTCTTGCAAACAAAATTGCTATGACAAACGATATAAACAAAGCAACACCTACACTTAAGAATATAAGAGACATACTACTTTTAACAATTTCCTGTTGATTCGCAACCAATGTTCTAAGTAAAACAGCACCAACTACTTCACCACTAACTCTTACTGGAACACCAATTATAAAGGATACTCCACCAAAAACTTCGTAATAATCTTGGCTATGATCTATCTGATTATGAAATGCTTTATCAAGTATTTCAGTAAAATCTTTTGGTAATTCAATATTTTCTAGATCTGCATTTTCAAAATCCTTATCCATAGGATTATTCGCTTTAGGATTAGATATAGTATATACGTCCGTTTTTTCAACGTCTAAGTCATCTAATATTGTTAAATACTCTAAATAACTATCTTCTTCCCCATTGATAATCATCTGAGATAATTTTTTTGAAATAGTAGTCGCCTGTTTAAAAAGTTTTTGATAGTTACTATCTTTAATGTTTTCTTCATAAAGATTCATAAATATCAGACCAACTAAAACTGCAAGTACTGTCAGCATAATTGCGTAATTTATATATACTTTTAAAAAGAGTCTATTTTGGGGTCTTACTTGATTCTTTTTATCCATCTATGTCTCCATTTTTAGCGATATTGCTATGTAGTATAAGTATTTTATAAAAACTTTAAATGTATTATTTAAAATTTTTACATTTATTCATCAATTTCAAATTTGTAGCCAACACCCCATATTGTTTTTATATTCCATTCTGGATGTTCTACTGTATCTAACTTTGCTCTCAAACGTTTTATATGTGAATCAACAGTTCTACTATCTCCGAAATAATCAAATCCCCATAAACTATCCAATAAATTATCTCTAGTGAATACCTTATTTGGATTTTTTGCTAATGTCCACATGGTTTCAATCTCTTTTTTTGTTAATGACATTTTTGATCCATTTATGTGAAGAGTATATTCATCTAGATTTATGGCCATATTGCTAACGGTTATTGTATTGCCACTATTTATATCCTTTTCAGTTCTTGTGATTCTTCTTAGCACTGCTCTAACTCTTGCCATTACTTCACTAGGACTAAATGGTTTTACTATATAATCATCAGCTCCTATATCTAAGCCCATAATACGTTCAAAATCTTCACCTCTGGCTGTAATCAATATAACTGGTACATTTGATTTCGCTCGGATTTTACGACAAACCTCGTAGCCATCCTCTTTTGGCATCATAACATCTAGTAGCACAGCAGCTGGATTATAGTGTTCAAATAATCGAAAAGCTTCTTCGCCATCATACGCTATTACCGGTTCATATCCTTCTTTTTTAGAATATGTAGATAAAACATCTGTAATATCATGATTGTCATCAGCGATTAAAATATATTGCATTGCGTTACCTCCAAAAAATTTTATTACTATTTATATAAAAGCATAATTTTTTATTCTAAATCATTATAGCGTATTTTGTTGGTTAAAAACAAGTGGAAAAAGAAACACTATCTATTAAAATATGTTTAAATTCTTACGTTTTTTTTAAGATTTGCCATGTTTCTGACAAAAACTAGTATTATAGTAATATTATGATAGGTGAGTAAAATCTATTTAATGAGCAATTCATTTGAGTTGTGAATCGGGGAGATACAAGGATTGGAGGACAATGCCATGAAATTTAGTCTAATTAAAAAGTGCTTATATGTACTTGGCTTGTATGTATTCTTCACTGTAATCATTCCAATTCCCTTTGTCGGTAATAGTATGGTTGCTATGGCTTCCAGTGTTGAAGGCGACCAAGGTGGTGCAAAACTTAATGTTAAAAGTAAAGCACTTGTCAAGGATACCACTTATGCGTTGAAGGTTTACAATGTGTTAGATACACAAAAAGTAACCTACAAAACTGACGCTAGCTCAATTGCAACCGTAGATGATAGTGGAGTTATAACAGCAGTTGATTTTGGGACCACAAAAATTACAGTAGTAATTAAAGATGGGATCAAAACAATTGAAACACTAGAATGCGAAGTAACAGTTGGTCCTCCGGCAATCAGCATTAAGCTGACAAAATCTGAGATTACAATGACAGTAGGAAGCAAGACTACATTGACTGCTATTTTAAAACCTAATAACACAGTAGAAGAAGCTATGTTTTCTAGTAATGATTCAGAAATCGCTGCTGTAAGTATTGGTGGTAGAGTAACAGCGAAAAAAGCAGGCGTTACTTATATCTTTGCCGCTATTGGTAATGGAAAATTCGATATGTGTAAAGTAACAGTTGTAGAAGAAAATAAACAAGAAGTTCCTGAAACGAATACTAACAACAAAGAAACAACAACAAATTAAACATGTATAAAAGTCTGACCTAAGCAGAATGCTTGGTCAGACTTTTTAAATTTATTCATGAATCGTTGTTTCAGTATAATCTTCGTTATACTCTTTTGAATCTGACTCTTTTGTATCTGACTCTTTCTTTGTGTCAAATTTATTTTTAATAGCATCTACGAAGTTAAAACCAGTCATTGCTTCAATGGTTTCAGGTAGTTGACTTACTATCTCTGTTACATAACCAGATACCTTTGACGCTCCTTTATTAGATCCATCACCACTGCCCCCATTATCAATAATTACAATCTTTTCTGTCTTAGATAATGGTTCTGCGACTGCCTGTGCAATCTCTGGTAATTTTTCAATTATCATATGAGTTACAGCTGCATCATTATAAAGTTTGTATGCTTCTGCTTTCTTTTCCATAGTTTCTGCTTCTGCTTTACCTTTTGCTAAGATAGCGGATGCTTCTGCTTCACCTTTGATACGAATCGCCTCTGCTTCTGCTTCAGCCTTTACTTTAATAGCCATACTGTATGCTTCTGCTTCTTTTAATTCAGCATATTTTTTTGCATCTGCTTGTTTACTAATCTTATACATATCCGCATCTGCTTGTTTATTTACAGTCGCAAGAAGTTCTTTTTCACGTCTATTGGCTTCTTTTTCTTGAATCTCAGTTTCTTTTTCCTTCTTAGTCAATTCAACCAACATGGCTGTTTCCGTAACTTCTTTTGCCACTTTATTCTTTTCAATCTCATAAGCTAAGTCGGCACGAGCTTTATAGGTTTCTTGCTCTTCACGGTAAGCTTGAACTTTTAATTCTTTCTCTTTGTGAGCTTCTGCTACATGAGTTTCAGCTACAATTTTTGCTTCTTCTCCAAGTCTTTCTGCTTCTGCTACTTTAATTTTTGTTTCTCTTAATGCATCAGCTTCAGCGACTGCAGCATTCTTTTTAACTTCTGCTATTCTTGGTTTACCTAATGCTTCTAAATATCCATTTTTATCAGAGATATCACGAATAGTAAAGGCTTTTAATTCAAGACCCATATTTGCTAAACCTACTGCTGCAACTTCCTGTACTTGTGAAGCAAACTTTTCACGGTCTTTATAAATTTCTTCTACCGTCATCTTTGATATGATTTCACGAAGTTTACCTTCTAATACGTCTTTGGCTGTGTCTTTAATTACGTCAATTGTTTGTTGTTCTCTTCCTGTATTAAACTGTTCTACTGCACTTAGTATGCTTTCTTTATCGCTTTTAACTTTAATTACAGCAACACCATCTGCACGAATGTCAACACCTTGTTCCGTTCTAGCTCCTTCTGTCCTAACTTCGATTTTCATATTTTCCAACGAAATCTTATCAGAACGTTCAAGTAATGGTATAACTATTCCACCACCACCAGAGATTACTCTCTTTCTTAAACCAGTTACTACAAGTGCCTTGTCTTGTGAAACTCTCTTCCACATGCTAGTAAATATTAGCATGACAATAATTACCGCTCCTATAATGATACCCGCGATAATAATTATTTGATCCATACTTCCTTCCTCCTATTATAAATGTTTTTTTATATATTAATGTACCAATGAGCTTTTAAGATAAATTTTAAATATTTTTAGCTCATTATACAATTAAATATCATCTAAGCTTGCTACATAAAAAACATAGTTTTCAATCCAACATATAGCAACATCGTTTCCAGCTTTAATCTCACTTCCGTTGGTTGCTTTTGCAGGGGAAGTGAAGCTGTTTCCATTAATGACATAACGAATTTCACCAAATCCACCATTTAAAATTGTTTCTGATACAGTTGCTTTTATGCCGACTAAATCTTCTGGGTTTGGGGCACTGGTATTCTCAGCGTTTTTTAGTGGTTTCATCACTAAAAAAAATACCAAAGAGCAAACTAGGATTCCTAAGACTATTCCTATTGCTATCACTAGTAAAATCCACATATGTGGATGCGAATCTATTAAGATCCAACCAATACCACCAAAAACTGTTAAGAATAACATCATTAATACTGGACTTATTGGAAGATATATGTTCAGGCCTACAAAATCAAAATCTAGATCTAATCCATCAATACCAACTGCTTCAAAAAAATTACCAAACAGAAATGATAAAACTATCAACCCAATTCCTACAAAAAAACATATTTGAAATACTGTTAACACATATATCCCTCCTTACTTATTACGTTTATATCCTGTTAAACCAAATTTTCGTATCTATGAATTCAAATTTTTATCTAGTATAGTTTTATTTTTCTATTATTTTCTAAAATATACCATGAATTACTAATTTCATTATACACCAAAATCCCGTTTTTATATAGTACTATCATACCTTTTCTTTATTAAATCAGTCTTATAGAAAAATAAGAATTAGATTAAAAATGTAAAAAATAAACTGTACATTATTAGATAAACTTTTTTCCAGGTCTACTCTAAAATGTACAGTTTTATTTGATTTACTTTATTCTATTTCTTTTTTTCCTTTTTCACCACTATCGTAGTTATTGGCCCTCTACCACCTTCGTTTGATCCCCAAACATAGATTTTTGTTCCAACTTTTTGTTTTTTAATTTTAATAGTAAAGTTACCATCATCATCGATGGTTCCTTTGTATGTTTTTGAACCAATCTTTGCATAAACAAAAGTACCTGATTCTTCTACTAAAGAAGTAGTTTTCGTAGTTTCTTCAGCTTCATCATTTATTTGTTTAGAATCATCATTTGAACTCTGTTTAGTATTACTAGCTTCTTCAACCGAAGAGTTACCTGCTTCTTCATTTGATTCTTCTGGTTTTATTAGGTCAAATACTTCGATTGTTCCTGTTATTTTTGTTGAATCAGCATAAACTTCATCGACAACTGGTGAATCTGGAGCTACTTTTATTATTTTATTTTTATATATTGGGCTATATCCAACATTATTTTTTGCATATACTTTTATTTCAGTATTAGAATTGTTTCTACCTATTTCAACAGTATATACATACGCATTTAATGTTTCATCAAATTCACTTTTATTCGATGTGTATTTTTTAGAACCTAATTTTACTGTAACCGTACAAGCTTCATCAGTTACCACTTGAACTTGTTTTGTACTATTTGTTATTTCTTCTATTAGATAAGGTTTTATTGGTAACGTTGCAATTACTTCTTGCATAGCTACTGAAATTATTTCACCATCGTCAAAACGAGTCATTGCATACACTTTTGTTCCGGCAGGCATTGTATCATCTAATAAAAACTGAAAATCTCCAAAAGAATCAGCAGTAACTTCATAAAATTCATTGGTCTTTTTGCTTCCTGTTGGATAGTATACAGCTAGATATATTTCTTCATCAGCTTCATAATAATTCCCATATATTTCAGTATCTTTATTATTTAATTCATAAATAGATAAAGTTGAATCATCCTTACTAATATAACTATCAATATTCGATACTTTTATATTTCTGCTTAAACTCTCTCGAGTTTTACCATTTACCATATCAGTTGCAAAAATTTCTATTGACTGACCCACTTGTAATTGTTTAGTAATCTCTAATTGGAAATAACCATCCGTGTCTGATTTCGTATGGTATGTGGATCCATTTACTTTAGCATATACATCAAATATAGTATTCGTTTTTGTGGAAGATACTTTACCTGTTAAATTGTGCTCAATATTGCTGATTTCATTTACCACTGGTGTGTAAGGTCCACCATCTTTCACTTTTGTAGAAATCACTCTACTTACACGATTAATATGGTCTATGTTATAAACCTGAATTTGATTTCCTACTGTTAATTGTGGTACCACAATGCTATATTTTCCATCTTTTTGGCTTATGGTTGTAGTGATAATACTTTTCTTTTTATCATATATTTCTGTAGCTTTTTGATAAAGCTCCTTACCACCATTCTTTGATACATATACCTTATCACCAATGATAGCAATAACAGACGCATCGTCGTCTTTTAATAATCCAGTTATAGTAGCAGTATTATTATAAAAACTATTAACAGATGGTTGGTTTGGTCCAGTTCGCTTCACTTTCACAGTAAGCTTTCCACTTACTCTATTTGTAATTTCATCTTTTGCATAAATAACAACTTCACTACCGGAAGGTTGTGCAGGTAACTCATAGGAGAAATTCCCATTCATATCAACTACGGTTTCGTAGTTACCGGTTTTGGCGCTGATGCTTATGGTTGTTCCTGGTTCTGCAGTACCCTTAATAGCTGTTTTACGATTTGTATAGGTCTCTACTTTTGGTATTGCAACAACACCATCACTTATATTATCTATGAGAATCTTTTTTACAATTTTATTACCTTTCTTATCTTCTGCATAAACACTATAGATACCATTTTCTTTCGCATAAAAAACGTTATCTTTTACGTTCATTGCATAACTCCAACCAGAATACTTAAGGTCATAATCCCCTTGCATATACTTAATTGTCTCTATTCCAGATAAATCAGTTGCGTTAACAGCAACATTAAAACCTGTTCCAGTTGCACTTGTTATTGTTGGAACAAGTAAAAGATTTGGTGCGAGCAAATCATCCGTTACATCTGGATAATTTCCGATATAATAATTATAATTACTTATACTCTTAATAAAACTATTATACCATGTGTTCTGATTTGCAAAATCATCCGCTGCCTTTGATGCACGAACGATAAACTTATAACTTGGTTGTAGTTGTAACTTCCAATTGTTATCCGGTGTTGGTAAGACAGTACCTGTCTTACTAATGGTTTTGATATAACTACTTAACACTGACTGACCACGATAAAACTTTTTAAACACTGCCTGCTTTTCAACACCTTTATTCGCTTCTGATGGCTTTGTTATCTTGTCAGCTGCTAAGATAAAAACTGTATCATCCGTAACAGGTTTTCCATTATAAGTGATTTCAGTAACACGTGTCGAATTACTGATTCGATTACCGGAAAGGTCATATCTTGCTTGCATCATTGGATTGATTGTATAGTTAATGCCATCAAAAACATAAAATTGTCCCCAATTACTAAGCCATTCTTCTTTTATTAAGGATTTCAAACTTGTAGATTTCATTAAATCGTTCATGGTTTCATTGGTCCATTTTGTATTGGTAGCGGTATCTTCATATGCACTAGCTGACCATTCTAACCACTCTTTTAATTGTTTTCCATTAATCGTATAAAGTATTAGATAATTATTGTAAGGTTGAATTCCTGCTAAATTGGATTCTGTAAACTCATTTTTTATATTTATATAATCTGTGTAGGAGTTGGCACCAAAACTGTGGTATCTAGAAGCAGAAATGATTGGATAATCTTTATACTTAATACCGTCTGTATTTACAAAGCGAATTGCATGGCTTCTCATAGCATCGCCAAGTAATTGAATTGCTGTATTATCCTGTATTAAACCAAAGAAATTTTCAATGGCTTTTCCATTCTCAACTTCTCCAATTACATCTTTAGAGTATTGTAGAAATTTTGCTTCCCATGCACCATATAATGAACTCATGGTTTTATTTTCTTTGGTATCACTTCCCTTAACATTACGAACTTCGGAAACTCGATTGATTATTTCAACTTCATCATCACTAACTGCCAGTGTTAGATCCACAAGCCCAATGGATTTTCCTCTGTCATTTGCCATAACAAGATTTTTACCATTTACAAGAAATGTATGTTTATCTACACCCGGAAGTAAAAGATAAGGTGATGATGTATTCGTAGTAGGGAATACACCGTGCTCATGCCCGCATAAAACAACATCAACTTCATCAATTTTGGTTAATGCATAGGATACATTTTTAAAATTCAGTTCAGGATTTTCTGGTCCAATACCTGAGTGTGCTAATACAACAATAACATCTGCTCCTGCTTCTTTTAACTTGGCAGATTGCTTTTTTACATTCTCAACAATATCTTCTGTTTTTAATACTCCTGTATAAGTTTCTGTCTTTTCTGTTAAAGTTGGAATGGTTTCCCCTATTATACCAATGGTTACTTCAACTTTATCCCCATCCTTTGTTTCTAACTGCCTTGTTATTAACATATTCTCTAAGAATGGGAATTCGCCGGTCTTAGAATCCATAACATTGGAAACGATTGTTTTCTCCATTAAACCAGAACCTTTTAATTGGTTAAGAATATACTCATATCCGTAGTCAAAATCGTGATTACCTAGTGTAATGGCATCATATCCTACCATAGCTAGTGCCTTATAAATTGGTTGTATTTCTTTTTGATTTTCAGCAAATATGTATTCTGTTGTGTAATCATATAAAACATCACCGACATCAAAGGTAAAAGTATTATCTTTTGGCTTTTCTGCTCTAGCTCTTTTTATTAAATCATATGCTCTAGCTATACCGCCGTTACTGTAATCTAACCCTTGTTCATAATCATAACTATTTAATTGTCCATGAATATCAGTTGTAAATATAAATCTTAAATCAACTTCTTCCGTATTCGCAGCTTTTGAAACTGTTATATTAGTGGGAAGAATAGTTCCGATTAAGGTTGCTCCAATTACTGATACTGATATTCCTGCTATTAGAACAAATCTATGTAATTTTTTCATGTTAACCTCCATATATCTGAAATGTCGCAATTTAAAGTACTAATATGGGTAAATTTGCATCAATTTCATTATTATGTAAACACTCTAGCAACTAAGTTAGGCAAAAATAAGTCAATTTTATTAAGAAAATCAGAAATTAGTGATTCCAATAATCCAAAGATTGACATTTTATCTAGATTGTGGTAGATTTTAACTAGCATTACTAATAAAAGTAATGGAATATTCTTTTATGTTTTAGGAGGCTTTTTATGAAAAAGGGTACAGTTAAGTGGTTTAATGCTAAAAAAGGTTTTGGTTTCATCTCCGATGAAGAAGGTAATGATGTATTCGTACACTTCTCCGCATTAAATATGGACGGCTTCAAAGTGTTAGAAGAAGGACAAGCTGTTGAATTTGATGTTGTAAACGGTGAAAAAGGACCTCAAGCGGCTAACGTAAGCAAATTATAATAACGTACTTAGTTATAATCAAAGTTTCTACGACTACAAATATTTAATATTTCACATAAATTACCATGATTTATTATAGTTTTAGCGTAAACTTTAGGGGGTTATAACAAAGAGAAGCAATTGCTTCTAAAAAAAGGATGTTCCAAATCGGAACATCCTTTTTTATTTAATAGCTAAACTATTATCATCTAGTAAAATTTTATATAACTTTTTCAATTATAATATATATATAATATTAATGTTTAAAGTGTCTCATACCTGTAAAAATCATTGCTATTCCGTATTCATTACATTTCTTTATAGAATCTTCATCACGAATTGAACCACCTGGTTGTATAATTGCAGTAATACCTGCTTGATAAGCAGCTTCTACACAATCATCAAATGGAAAGAAGGCATCTGATGCAAGCACTGCACCTATTGTAGCATTTTCATCTATTAATTCTGCTGCATGTTCAATACTTTGCCTTGTTGACCAAACACGATTAACCTGTCCTGGTCCAATACCAATGGATTGTTTATCTTTTGCAAGAGCTATTCCGTTGGACTTTACGAACTTTACAACTTTCCATGCAAATAACAAATCTTGCTTTTCTTTCTCCGTTGGAACTCTATCCGTAACCACTTTTATTTCTTCTTCCACTAGTAATTTGCTATCAATGGTTTGTATAATTAAACCTCCATTCACTTTCTTTAAATCATATGCATTTTCATCTTGTGGAACTTCAATATCTTGTAATTTTAGTACACGTACATTTTTCTTTGTTTGGAGTAATTCTAGTGCTTCTTCATCATAATCTGGAGCTACGATTACTTCTAAGAAAACTTGCTTCATCTCTTCTGCTAATTCTAATGTAACGGTACGATTAACTACAACAATTCCTCCATATATGGAAACTTTGTCTGCTTCAAATGCCTTTTTCCAAGCAGTCAAAATATCTTCTGCGCTTCCTACTCCACAAGGATTACCGTGTTTGCATGCTACAACAGTTGGCTCTGTAAATTCCTTTAATAGTTCAAGGGCACCATTGGTATCATTAATATTATTGAAGGATAATTCCTTACCGTTTAATTGTTCTGCATCCGTGATAGAACCTTTTTTCTTACCAATCTCTCGATAAAAGGCTGCTTTTTGATGAGGATTTTCACCATATCTCATATCTTGAACTTTTTCAAAGGTCATAGTTAATGTTTCTGGAAGTTCCTGATCATTTCTTTGTTTTTTTAAGTAATCTGCAATCATAGTATCATAGCTTGAAGTATGCATAAAAACTTTTTGCATTAAATAGAATTTTGTTTCTAGTGATACTTCTTTGGATTCTTTTAATTCATTTAATACTGTTTCATAATCTCTTGGATCAACGACAACAGCAACGTCTTGATAATTTTTAGCTGCAGAACGAAGCATAGTTGGTCCACCGATATCAATATTCTCTACTGCTTCTTCACGTGTTACATCTGGTTTTAAGATAGTGGTCTTAAAAGGATAAAGATTAACAACTACAATATCAATTGTTTCAATATTTAAATCTGCTAATTGTTTCATATGTTCTGGTTTACTTCTCATTGCAAGCAATCCGGCATGCACAATTGGATGTAATGTCTTTACGCGTCCATCTAGGCATTCCGGAAAACCTGTTAAGTCAGAAATCTCCATTGCAGGAACACCTGCTTCTTTTAATTTACTGTATGTTCCACCAGTAGATATGATTTCAATTCCAAGTGCTACTAATTCTTTTGCAAATTCTACAATACCAGTTTTGTCTGAAACACTAATTAATGCTCTCATGTTAATCTCCTTTTCTTTTCATCTACTTTGGCAATTATGAACTAAAAGTATAAAGACATATCAAACCTAAATGATATTTCCTTATTTTCTTAATTACCTATTTATACCCAGTTTTATTGCACAAAAAAGCCTGGGTAACTTAGTACATTACAGATATGCTTTACGAAAAGCTTAACATGTAATCATACTAGGCTGCCCAGGCGGTCGGCAAATATTTTATCTGTACTCCCCATGGGTTATATCCCATTTTTCCGCCAGTTGTACAGATTCTAGAGTTAGTTTACTATAAGTAATCTTAAATTTCAAGCTTTTTCTAAAATACAAAGTTTCGTATTTATACTATGTTATGCAAAGCGAAACTATTATTAATCCATCTAACAATGTTGCTTCTATGATAACCTATTATTGAAAAACATAATAATGTGATATATAATTAAAAAAATACAAATACTACTAAAAAATAGGTAAAGTATTTAACAATAAAAGCAAATATAGTAAAGAAATGAGGATAAACATGAAAAGATTTAAAATAACAGACATATTTATAGGTGTTGCTTTTACGTTCGTATTAATTTCAATTGGTGTAATAGCAGCAGTAAATTTTCGTCTCCTATATTACATTGATATTGGTGCATTAAATATAGCTGAAACTTCAGGGTATTCAGAAGAAGTGATTATCGAAAATTATGATGCACTAATTGATTATAATTCACCATTTTTTAAAGGTGATTTAAAATTTCCTAGCTTACCAGCATCGGAACAAGGTTTACAACATTTTGTTGAAGTAAAAAATATTTTTAATTCTTTTTATGTAATAGCTCTTATTTCATTTATTTTATGTTTAGCTGTAATTATATATAAAGCAAAAAAGAAGGATAAAAGTTACTTACTTGTATCATCCATAACAGTGTTAGTTCTTCCGGCAATTGTTGGGATCGGATGTGCTATTAATTTTGATAAAGCTTTTGTTGTGTTCCATAAGATTTTTTTCCGCAATGATTATTGGCTCTTCGACCCAAGTACAGATCCTGTAATCACAATTTTACCCGATACCTTTTTTCTTCATAGTTTAGTTGTTATTATCGCTTTTGTAGTATTAGGAAGTATTATTTTATATCTATGTTCCAATATAGGTAAAAACAAACGCTATAAATACAGATAATATATATTACAATCTATAATTAAAAAGTCCAGACCTGATGAATAATTCATTGGGTCTGGACTTTTTTAATGTTACTTTTAATGACTTTGATATAGATTACATAAACTATTAATTTATCATATTATTTGTAAGGCATTATTATTGTAAACTCTGTTCCAACGCCTAATTTACTATCTACACTTATTGTACCATTATATAATTCTGCAATATGTTTTACTATGGATAATCCTAGCCCAGTTCCACCTTGTTTTCTAGAACGACCTTTATCAACACGATAAAACCGTTCAAATATTCTTGCTAAGTGTTCCTTTCCTATACCAATACCCGTATCTTTAATTTTAATGATTCGGTTCTCATTCTCATCCTTACAAGTTATGGTAATAGTACCTTCTTCGGTGTACTTAATTGCATTATCTAGTAAATTTATAAATAATTGCTTCATCCGATCAGGATTACAATAAAATGGTCTTAATTTCGGTTCTGGATCAAATATTACTTGTACCTTATCCGTTAATTTATGTTCTAAAAGCTCAATTACACCCAAGATACTTTGATTCATATCGCAGGATACAACTTCGTACTCTCGTTTTGATTCAATTTCAGATAAAAGTAGTATATCTTGAATTAAGTTATATAGTCTTTCTGCCTCAATATCAATTATATCAAGAAATTTGTTAGCAACAGTTTCTTCCTTGATTGCACCATTTTTGAGTGTATCGATAAAACCTCGAATTGATGTTAAAGGTGTTTTTAATTCATGGGTTACATTAGAAACAAAATCACTACGAATACTTTCTAATTTTTTTATCTGCGTAACGTCTTCAATAATTAATAAAACACCAAAATATTTTTTGTCTTCCATCCCTAAAGGTGTAGCAGTAATTCGAATATTTCTTATGTTACTATTTAACAAAGTACCATCTTTTGTAACACTGTTATAATTTTCTCTTACTTCATCAATTGCATCAAATACGGATGCATTACGGAATACATTATATAATGACTGACCAATAATTTCCTTTAATTCTGGTTTTACGATATCGATAAAGGCTTTATTATAAAATAACACTTCATTGGAATCATCAATGGCAACAACTCCACCAGTCATACTTGTTAACATTGCCTCTAATTCTGCATTACGCCAAGTTAAATTATCAATATTTCTCTTTAGATTACCTGCCATAACGTTAAACGATTCAGCTAAACGACCAACTTCAGCTCTTTCTCTTGTATAAATCTTGATATTATAATCACCATTTGATATCTTAGCTGCTGCTTTCGCAACTTCATTAATTGGTTTCGTTAATAATTCTGTAAATAAAAATGCCGTGATAATTGCTGTAATCAAACAAAAAACAATTGCATATGCAATAGAATCATATAATTCAGAATTCAATTGTTTTAGCCTAGATAAAGGAAGCGAGATACGAATAACTCCTTTAAAATCTGCATTCTCAACTGGAACTGCACTGTAACTATAATCCTGTCCCATTGTTTTAGAATATCGGTTAACACTAACACTTTCTCCATTTAACGCTCGTTTTACTTCTTCACGATTACTATGATTTTCTAGTTTAGCAGTTGTATCAGAATCTGCCATTACATCGCCTTCTTGGCTAATAATAGTAATTCGAATATGATATTTATCCGCATATTTATTTACAAATAGTTCGAAATCTTCATTTGAATTAAATTCTTCTTGGCAAAAGATATCCGCAACTAATTTTGCTTGAGTTAGATAATTCTCCCTGCTTTCATGTGAAATAAACTTATATCCTTTTGTCCAGAATATGGCTGATGAAATACCAACAGCAAGTAAAATAATAGTAAGATAGCTTAATAATAATTTCTTATGCATGAAATGCCCCTTTACTAAACCTTTTATGCAAACTTATAGCCCATACCTCTTACAGTTTTTATATAGATTGGATGACTTTCATCTTTTTCAATTTTTTTACGTAAATTACTAATATGGACATCAACTGTTCTTGTTTCACCAATATAATCATATCCCCATACTTTTTCAAGAAGATTATCTCTAGTAAAAACAATTCCTCTATTCTTTGCTAATAGATATAATAGCTCAAATTCTTTATAAGATAACTCTATCAAATCTCCATCTACAGTAACTGTTCTTCTATCTCGGTTTATATGAAGATAATCAATAACAATTTTTTCTTCTTTGTCATCTAACTCATCTTCAAAACCACCTTCACTTCTTCTTAACACTGCTTTTATTCTTGCTAATAACTCATGAACACCAAAAGGTTTTACAAGATAATCATCAGAACCAACTTCTAATCCAACAACCTTACTAATTTCATCACCTTTTGCGGTTAAGAATATTACTGGTAATTTTCGATAATTTTTATGTGCTCTTATTCTACGTAAAACTTCAATGCCATCAATACCCGGAAGCATCCAATCTAGTAGAACTATATCAATTTTTTCTTTTTCGAGGGTATCAAGAGCTTCTTCACCTGTTTCTGCTTTTATTACACGATATCCATCACGTTCTAAATTATAAGCTAATAATTCTAAGATGTGCTCTTCGTCATCTACTGCTAGTATTGTTTTCATTTTAATCCTCCATACTGCCGAAACACCGCGAATTTGGGCATCAGCACAAACTTGCCGTGTGAAAAATCATTATTTTTCACACTATCCCCCCTTGCTTAATTATTAATAGGTAATTGTGAAACATCAAAAATCAACCAAGCGCTAATTTACCAGTAATGATGTAAGTAATCCATTCTGCAATATTAGTTGCATGATCTGCCATTCTTTCTAGATATTTTATAATCATTAAATAACATACACACTGTGGTACTACTTGCGGTTCCTTTTGCATCATTTGAATTAATTCTTCTGTAATTTCTGCAAAGTAATTATCTACTTCATCATCTGCCTCTATTACGCTAGTAGCCTTTGCTAAATCAGCTTCAACGAAACCGTCTACAGTATTAATGACCATATTCTTCATTGCACTTATCATTTCCGAGAGATGTTTTGGTGCAGTAACCTTTGGTTTGCTGCTCAGTTTAATAATATATTCTGAAATATCTGAGCATTGATCAGCGATTCTTTCAATATCAGTTATGATTTTCATAATTGATGTAATTTTTCTTAAATCGGATGCCAATGGTTGCTGTTTTGCAATAATATTAATACAATCACGTTCTATCTGTTGTTCTAATAAATCAATTTCATCATCTCTATCAATAATTTTTTTTGCAGCTGCTACATCAATATTTTCTAAGGCTTGAATCATTTCATTGGTAGATAACTCTAGTATACTACCCATCTTAATTACATTATTATTTAACTCTTCTAATTGAGCTATAAAGCTTTGTCTCATAATCTTTTTGCTCCCATCTGCTTTTACAAGCTTAATCTAATTCTATCTTAAGCATTATTGCTAAATTTTTCAAGCATAAAATCAACCAAATCTACCAGTTATATAATCTTCTGTCTTTTTATTTTTTGGTTTATTGAATATTTGCTCTGTATCTCCATATTCAATTACTTCACCTGATAAGAAAAACGCAGTCTTATCGGAGATTCTACCTGCTTGTTGCATATTATGTGTAACGATAATAATTGTGTAAAATTCTTTTAATTCTGTTGCTAAATCTTCAATTTTTAAAGTTGAAATTGGATCTAGCGCTGATGTAGGTTCATCCATTAATATTACTTCAGGTTGAATGGCTAATGTACGCGCTATACAGATTCTCTGCTGTTGACCACCAGAAACCGCAAGTGCACTTTTCTTTAATTTATCTTTGACTTCATCCCATATAGCGGCCTGTCTTAAAGACTTTTCAACGATTTCATCAAGTACATTTTTTTTACGTATTCCATGGATTCTTGGTCCATAAGCTACATTATCATAGATACTCATTGGAAATGGATTTGGTTGTTGAAACACCATACCTACTCTTGTTCTAAGAGCTATAGCATCCATATCTTTGTATATATCTTCACCATCCATGGTAATATTACCAGTAATTTTTACAGTCTCAATTAAATCATTCATACGATTTATTGTCTTTAAAAATGTTGACTTACCACATCCAGAAGGCCCAATAAATGCCGTAATCTGTCCTTTCATTATTTCCATATTTATATTTTTTAAAGCCTGAAAATTACCGTAAAATAAATTTAAATCCTTCACCGAGAATTTTGTTATATCATTCACCTTATATCCTCCTATCAAGTTACCGTTTCATTATAACCCTTTTCCCTTATAATAAATCGTTACCTATCTATTAATCTTTTCTTCCTTATATGTGTTATTAATGAGTGCCCCTTTTTCTTAAGAAAGCCCTAGTTATTAATTTTGAAGCTAAATTTAATACAATGATTAATATTAATAAAACTACAGCTATGGAACTGGCTGCTTTTAAATCACCTGTTTCTTTAATCAACCAATACATTTTTGTTGTAAGGGTTGCGGCTCCTGCCTCACTTCCAGTAAATGCTGTTGGAATTTGTGCTACCGTTCCAGCTGTCCAAATAAGTGCAGCTGACTCACCAACAATTCTACCAATACTTAAAATAATTGCTACTAATATACCAGGCAATGCACCAGGTAAAATTATCTTACTAATAGTTTGAAGTTTTGTGGCACCTAAACCAAAGGATGATTCACGGTATGCTTTTGGAATTTCTTTTAGTGCTTCTTCTGTTGTAGATATGATGGTTGGTAGAAGCATAATACTAAGAGTAAGTGATCCAGCAAGAATGGAATACTCCATTTTTCCAATTTGTACAAAAACTAGCATACCAAATAAACCATAAATAATGGAAGGAATACCTGCTAAGTTTTGTATTGCAAAACGTATTGTTCTTAATATTCTACCTGGTTTTGCATATTCATTTAAATAAATTGCAGCACTAATACCGATAGGTGCTGATATAACAAGTGACAATAAAATTATATAAATTGTTGACACAAGCATTGGTACAATACCCCCACCAGGTCTTGTTACTTTTAATCTTATTGTACCTGTAGATTGACTTATAGCATCAGCAGCATCCTTTGCGCTTATGTTGGTAAACTTAGTATCTCCAGCTTTACCAATAATATCTTTTTCTTCTAATGTATAACCTACATGTTTCATATTTTTTGCATATAACACTGGAGAATCTTTATCGATCTTAGCAATATAAATACTTCCATCGTTTTCACCCAATGTAATACCTAAAGACTCTACATAATTTTCATCAGAACTTGCCTTAATATTATCTTTACATTCTACTTCAACAACTGTTGTTTTATCATCCCATTGTCTTGTCAAAAAGTTAAAATTAATCCCAGGCAGCCCTTTATACAAAATAAAGCCGATAATTATTGCTAATATAGCAACAGTAAGACCCGTACATAAGTATATTAACCCTTGTAATATACCATCTTTCAGTTTTCTACTATTCTTATTTTTATTTTCCATATCTTTGCTCCTATAGTTAACTTTTTGAACCTTGACTACCCATTCTTCCAGTTATACGAATTAAGGTAATGTTTATAACCATAATGAAAAGGAATAATATAACACCCGTTGCAAATAACATATCCTGATGTCTTCCAGAAGCATAACTCATTTCCATTGCAATATTAGTAGTTAAAGGACGAACCTTAGAAAATATACTGGTTGGTATTCCACCTATGTTATTACCTGCTATCATCATAACAGCCATTGTTTCTCCAATTGCTCTACCGATACCTAGAACGGTTGCTGTAAGTACACCTGATTTAGCCGCTGGAACTACCGAACTAAAAATAGTTTGTGTTTTAGAAGCACCTAATCCATAAGACGCTTCTCGGTAAGATTTAGGTACTGCGCGAATACTGCTTTCACTTAACGTAATAATAGTTGGAAGAATCATAATTGTTAAAACACAAATTACCGCGAGTAATGACTGGCCTTGGCCTGTAGGAGATATTTTCATAATCATTGGAACAATCACTCCTAAACCAAAAGCGCCGTAAATAACAGACGGAATACCGGCTAATAATTCTATTGCCGGTTTTAAAAATGCAACTACTTTTTTTGGTGCAATTTCTGCAATGAATACAGCTGTTAATAAACCGATTGGAACCCCGAGCACAATTGCACCCAGGGTTGCTAATATAGATCCAACAATCATATACAATACACCAAATATCTCGTTTGTTGGATCCCATTTTAGACCGGTTATAAAAGGTAAGAAGCTGTATGCATCTTCTCCAAAGAAAGGTTTTAATCCTTTGGAGAATACAAAAATGATAATTGCTATGACACTTAATACACTTACTAGTGCACTTAGTAGGAATAATCCGTGAAATAATCTTTCAGGAATTTCATGTTTCATATTTTTATTATTTTTGTTTAATGCATTCTTTTCCATTAATCTACTCTAATGCCTCCATGTTCTGCTACGAATTCTTGTGCTTCCTCTGATGTAGTGAATTCAAGGAATGCTTTTGTTACTGGTGTTGCTTTACCTTCTTGATATACGAATAAGAATGGTCTTGATAAACTATAAGTACCAGCTTTTGCATTATCAGCATTAGCAACTACACCTTCTACTGTTAAAGCTTTTACAGTTTCATCTATGAATGAAAAGGATACATATCCAACTGCATTTGCATTACCTGCAACTGTTGTTTGAACATTACCATTACCTTCTACTACAGTTGCATCTTCAATTAAACCGCCTGCGTCTTCAAGTTTAATAAGTTCTTCGAAAGCACCTCTTGTACCGGATGCACCTTCTCTTGATACTACGATAATGTCTGCATCATTTCCGCCTAATTCACTCCAATTTGTGATTTCACCACTATATATTTTTAATAAATCACCTAATGTAATATCTGCCACTGGATTTGCTGGATTTACAATTACTGCAATTCCGTCATACGCAAATGTTAATTCTTTTAAACCACTTGATTTTTCTTCATCTTTTAATCCTCTTGAAGATGCTCCAATATCATTAGTTCCAGCAATTGCATCAGAGATTCCTGCAGATGAACCAGTTCCTGTATAATTAATTGTTACATCTGGGTTGTAAGCAGTAAATTCATCAATCATATCATTTAAGATTTTTTCAACTGACGTGGAACCTGTTATAGTAATTGTTCCGGATAAATCTTCTGTTGCACCGGCATCTGTTCCATTGTCTGTTGTATCAGTTTCATTATTTGTTGTATCAGTCCCATTATCTGTTGTTTCTGTTGGAGTAGGGTTTGTATCTGCATTATCTTTTTTACTACATCCACCAAATGTTGCAATCATAGCTACCATTAAAACTAAGGTTATAATTTTTTTCATTATCTTTCCTCCTATTTTGGGTGTCCCCCTGAAGTTTTCTTTTTTCTTTATCTTACAACGTTATTTTAAAACCAAATTGTTATACTTGTATTTTTCTAATGTAAAGTTCTTGTAAACCTTTAGAGAAAAAAATCTAATTATTGTTTTTATTATTCGTTTATTGTAAATTTCCTATTCTAAGTAAAATAATTGATTTTTCATTTATATGTGGTACTAATTTTTAATTCAATCGCTAGATATTTAATCTTTTATTGATCTTTATTGATCTTTTATATGTTTAATTTTAAATATCTTTTAAACTATGAAAAATTTTATTCTAAATTTAAAAAGTAAAATGATTATTTTACAAGAATAAGTTTTCATGTTAAAATAATAAATATTATGGACATGATTTACTAAATAAGAATAAATGAATGGGGATTACTTATGAAAAAATTGGACTATTTAAAATGGGATGAATATTTCATGGGGATTGCTTTATTATCAGCAGAGAGAAGTAAAGACCCTAATACTAGCGTAGGTGCTTGTATTGTTAGTGAAGATAATAAAATACTTTCTGTAGGCTATAATGGTATGCCCATAGGATGTTCCGATGATGAATTTCCTTGGGAACGTGATGGTTCTGCACTAGATACAAAATATGTTTATGTGTGTCATGCAGAAATGAATGCAATTCTTAATTACACTGGAACTCATATGAAAGGTGCTAAGTTATATGTAACATTATTCCCTTGTAATGAATGTACCAAAGCTTTAATTCAAAAAGGTATTACTGAAATTATTTACCTATCTGATAAATACGCTGATACAGATGCTGTAAAAGCTGCTAAACGTATGCTGCAATCAGCAGGTATCACATTTAGAGCCTATGAACCAATTAATCGTGATGTAGTTATTTCTTTATAATAATATATATTTTTACATGTATGAAATTTTAGCTGTTCCACATGGAGCAGCTATTTTTGTTGTTAATATTGCTTAAGATTTCGTTAAGATAAACATAATGAAAGTTAATACATTTTCTCTTGTAAAATACTAAAAGATATGGAAAAATGGAATAGCAATAAATATACCAGAAAAAATATACAAATACTAAACATGGGTGTTTTAAAATATGGAGGTTTCTATGAAGTTACTTACAAAAGAGCAATGGTTACGTAAAAAACGTAGAAGACGATTTTTTCGCATAATTATGTTAAGTTCATTATTCATATGTGGAGTTGCCGGAATTTTTCTGATATCTATATCGAATAAAATTAAACCACAAAACATTCCATTTCTACCTGGACCTTCTGGTGAAAAAATAATGGATACCATATCAGAACACCTAACGATTAATCAAATGTTCCTTACACCGAATGATTATTCACGACCACAAACTCCCTTAAAGAAAGTGAATAGTATTGTTATCCACTATACTGCAAACCCAGGAACCACAGCGGAAAATAATCGCAATTATTTTGAAAATCTACGTATTAAAAAAGAAACTTCAGCCAGTGCCCATTATATAATCGGTCTAGATGGTGAAATCGTTCAATGTATACCACTAAATGAAATCTCTTTTGCATCCAATGATCGTAATATCGATACCATATCTATAGAATGCTGCCATCCAGATGAAACTGGTAAATTTAATAATGAGACCTACGATTCGTTAGTTTCTTTGGTAGCATGGTTATGTTACGAATATGATTTAGAGAAAGAAGATATCATAAGGCACTATGATGTTACAGGCAAATGTTGCCCCCGTTATTTTGTAGAACACGAAGATGCCTGGAAAGATTTTAAGAATGATGTGACTATTTATATAGAAGAAAAAATAAAAGAAAACAATGGAGAAATGTAATCCATTGTTTTCTTTTTTAAAATTAGGCTGCTTCCAAAAGAATCGCCTTCTTAGATTCCTACTCGTCTACACTGTAATTAGGCGCTTCTTTGGTTATATGAATGTCGTGTGGATGACTTTCTTTTAAGGATGCTGCTGATATCTTAACGAAACGACCATTTTCTTTTAATGCTTCAATTGTTGGTGTTCCGCAGTAACCCATACCTGATCTTAAACCACCCATAAGTTGGAATACAGTATCTTCAATTGTTCCTTTATAAGCAACACGTCCTTCAACACCTTCAGGAACTAATTTTTTTGCATTGGATTGGAAATATCTATCTTTGCTACCATTTTCCATAGCTGCAATGGAACCCATACCACGGTAAACTTTATATTTTCTTCCTTGGAATAATTCATATTCTCCTGGACTTTCATCACAACCAGCAAATATGCTTCCCATCATACAAAGGTTTGCACCTGCTGCAATTGCTTTTGTAATATCTCCTGAATATTTGATTCCACCATCAGCGATAACTGGGATACCATATTTTTTAGCAGCTTCATAAGCATTCATGATAGCTGTAATTTGTGGTACACCTATACCTGCTACAACTCTAGTAGTACAAATAGAACCAGGACCAATTCCAACTTTAACTGCATTAACGCCAGCTTTGATTAAGTCTTCGGTTGCTTCAGCGGTTGCAACATTACCTGCAATGATTTGTAAATCAGGATATGTTTCACGAACCATTTTAACTACTTTTAAAACATTTGCAGAATGTCCGTGAGCAGTATCAATTACAATCGCATCAACTTTTGCTTTTACTAAAGCATCTACACGATCTAATATATTCGCTGTAACACCAACTGCTGCTGCACATCTTAATCTGCCTTGTGAATCTTTTGCAGATAATGGATATTTAATTTGCTTTTCAATGTCTTTAATCGTAATTAAACCTTTTAGATTTCCGTCTTTATCAACGATTGGTAACTTTTCTTTTCGAACTGAAGCTAAGATTTTCTTTGCTTCTTCTAATGTAATACCTTCTGGAGCAGTAATTAAACCTTCTGAAGTCATACACTCTTTAATCTTTCTAGAGTAGTCTGTTTCAAATTTTAAATCACGATTTGTAATGATTCCAACTAATTTTTTTCCTTCTGTAATAGGAACACCGGATATACGATATTTAGACATCAATTCGTTGGCATCTTCTAATGTATGTTCTGGAGATAAATAAAATGGATCTGTGATTACTCCATTTTCTGAACGTTTTACCTTATCTACCTCTTCCGCTTGTTGTGTAATGGACATATTTTTGTGTATAACACCTATACCACCTTGTCTTGCCATGGCAATTGCCATTCTGTGTTCTGTTACTGTGTCCATTCCTGCACTCATCATTGGAATATTTAACTTAATTGTTTGAGTTAAGTAGGTAGATACATCTACTTCGTTTGGTATCACTTCTGAATAAGCTGGTACCAATAGGACGTCGTCAAATGTAATTCCATCACCAATTATCATTCCCATTTCAAATATCCTCACTTTCTTTTATAATGTTTAATTTTGTGTTATTTTGTTAGTTAGTTTCTCGGAATTTTTGTTGATTTTTAAAAGTATAACCAATAAGAGATAGCTTGTCAACTACTTAATTCATTTTTTTGTCTCTATTTTGAATACAGTTTCTTCACTTATTCCGCGTATGGCATACAATTGTTTTTTCATTTAAACTATATGAAAAAGCAGTAATCATAAACTTATGATTACTGCTTTATTTTTTCGTTTTTCTATAGAATTTACACCGTTTTCTTAAAAATATTTATTATATAATTACAAGTAATACATAAGAATAATTAATTAGTATTGAGCAACTTTACGTGGATTTTTCATTTTTATACATTCAATCATCTTTTCGTTTGGCTCAAATAAGATTTTAGTAGTCATACTACCTTCTCTTAATACAATTACATGTGGTTTTACATTGGCTCTTCTAGAACTAAAATCTTTTACAGTGCATTTCACATTATTGTATCCATCTAATGCATGAGAACCAACTGGTGCCATTACTTCCACTTGTTCGAAATCAATTTTTAATGCTGTTTTTCTTTTTGAATTACCCATTATCTTATCAAAATCTAATTGACCATCGCAAAATACATATTCGTATTCAACACTTAATCTTGGAAATAAATAAAAGATTCCTACAATTAATATGGCTGATATAAATAATAAAATAGTATTAGTAAATGTAAATAAAAAAGCAACCACTGCAACAAACACTAATAAAATTCTAATTGCCATAGTACCTGCAGTTTCTTTTCTTTTAACCCCAGCTTCTGCATATAACTCATTCATAACATAATCTCCTTATATTAATTTATTATTAAGTAGATTTATTCATTATCAAGCTTACTTAATAACTTGTACTCTACCAAATATTATACTAAAATTTTGGGAAAAGTTAAAGTCAAAACACTAAAATATTTCTTATATTTTTCTAAATTTTGTGTGCCACAGATTTTATATTAATAGTAAGGAAGAAATCATATTACTTTTCTAATTAAAAAAGAGCCATTGCATTTGCAATAGCCCTTTTTTTGAGAATTACATCATTCCCATTCCACCTGCTCCAGCTGGCATAGCTGGTTCATTGGATTTTATGTTAGCAACAACAGATTCTGTTGTTAATAAAGTTGAAGCAACACTTGTTGCATTTTGAAGAGCACTTCTAGTTACTTTAGCTGGGTCAAGAATACCTGCAGCTACCATATCTACATATTCTTCTTTTAATGCATCAAAACCGATTCCAGGATTTTGTTCTTTTACTTTGCTTGTTACTACAGATCCTTCTAAACCTGCATTTGCAACGATACAATGTAATGGAGCTTCAAGAGCTTTTAAGATGATATTAGCGCCAGTCTTTTCATCTCCTTCTAATGAAACTGCTAATTTAGCAACTTCTTTAGAAGCATGAATATACGCTGAACCACCACCTGCTACAATACCTTCTTCTACTGCTGCTCTAGTCGCTGCAAGAGCATCTTCCATACGAAGTTTCTTTTCTTTCATTTCTGTTTCAGTAGCAGCACCAACACGAATTACAGCTACACCACCTGCCAATTTAGCAAGTCTTTCTTGTAATTTTTCTTTATCAAATTCAGAAGTAGTTTCTTCAATTTGTGCTTTGATTTGAGCAATTCTTGAAGAAATTTCTTGTTTCTCGCCTTCACCATCAACAATAATAGTGTTTTCTTTTTGTACTTTAACTGATTTAGCACGACCAAGTTGATCTAATGTAGTTTCTTTTAAATCTAATCCTAATTCATCAGAAATTACAGTACCACCAGTTAAAATAGCGATATCTTGTAACATAGCTTTTCTTCTATCGCCATATCCAGGAGCTTTTACTGCAACAACAGTAAATGTTCCTCTTAATTTATTTATAATTAATGTAGTTAAAGCTTCACCTTCAACATCTTCTGCAATAATTAATAATTTTGCACCTGTTTGAACGATTTGCTCTAATACAGGAAGAATCTCTTGAATGTTAGAAATTTTCTTATCTGTGATTAAAATATATGGATTTTCAAGATTAGCTTCCATCTTATCCATATCTGTTGCCATATAAGCGGATACATATCCACGATCAAATTGCATACCTTCTACTAAATCCAATTCTGTTTTCATAGTCTTGGATTCTTCAATAGTAATAACTCCATCATTAGATACTTTTTCCATTGCATCAGCAACCATTTCACCAACAGCATCATCACCAGCTGATATAGCAGCTACTCTAGTAATTTGTGCTTTACCAGTTAAAGTAGAGCTCATTTTACTAATAGCTTCTACTGCACATTCAGTTGCTTTTTGCATACCTTTTCTTAAAATGATAGGATTTGCACCTGCTGCAAGATTTTTAATACCTTCATTAATCATAGCTTGTGCTAAAACAGTAGCTGTAGTTGTACCATCACCAGCAACATCATTTGTCTTAGTAGCTACTTCTTTTACTAATTGCGCACCCATATTTTCAAATGCATCTTCTAATTCTATTTCTTTCGCAATAGTTACACCATCGTTTGTAATTAATGGAGCACCAAATGATTTATCTAAAACTACGTTTCTTCCTTTAGGTCCTAATGTAACTTTAACTGTATTTGCTAATTGATTCACGCCAGCTTCTAATGCTGCTCTAGCCTCTGCACCATGTTTAATTTCTTTTGCCATGTTAAAAACCTCCTTAATAATTTAAATTTATCTTAACGAATTATTATACTTCATAAAAATCATCGGTAATTTTTAAAACTAATTCTTAGTCTTCTACAATTGCTACAATGTCATTTTGTTTTACAACAATGTACTCTTGATCTTCTAATTTTACTTCTGTTCCAGCATATTTGGAGTAAATAACTTTATCACCAGCTTTAACATACATGGTAACTTCTTTGCCATCTACAACCCCACCTGGACCAACTGCAACAACTTCAGCCTGTTGTGGTTTTTCTTTTGCTTGACCTGGTAATACAATACCTGATTTTGTTGTTTCTTCTGCAACTAATTGCTTTAAAACTACTTTGTCTCCTAATGGTACTAATTTCATATCATTTTCCTCCTTATTATTCATCTTATTAAAAACACTTTCGACATTAAGACTAGTTAAAAATAAGTCTTATTTTAAATTATTAGCACTCGCTTCAATTGAGTGCTAACTGATAATCTATATATTAGTAAATTTGCATATTAAAAGCAAATTTATTTCTGTTTTAAAAATATGTTATATTGCCTTATTTAAAATTTATACTCTCATATACTCACTTATTCTCTTTTTTTCTCACTTTTTTATTATTTCATTAAAATAACCAACTAATTTAAACATTCCCATTATTTATATTTTCATACGAAGTCATATAAAAATTACAGCTCTAATATGACTGGCAAAACCCTGTTTGCTAGATTATCTAAGCTATGATATAATTACAAGAAAAGAAAAGGCAGGGAAAATCCGTTGAAAGAAAAGCTATACACCATACCAGTAAATGATGCATTCAATGAGCAATGTGAATGCCCCATATGTTTCATGAGAAAAACATTAGAGATTAACGCCATAGATTTTACAATGGGACCAAGTTATATGGAAGATGATATTCGAGCTGAAACTGATAAAATTGGTTTTTGCAGCTATCATGTTAATAAACTATACGAAAATCAAAATCGTTTAGGACTAGCCCTTATGCTCAAAACTCATATGGATAAAACGATTAAAGACTTAGAAAAGATATCCGCTACTTCCAAACTATCTTCTCCGTCTCTATTTAAAAAGAAAACAGAAGCAACCGGTGTCAAAACATATATAGATCATTTAGATAAATCTTGTTTTATATGTGAAAAGATAGATAATACATTTGATCGTTATATCGTAACCTTATTCTCACTCTATCAAAATGATGCAGACTTTCGTAATAAATTTAATAGTTCCAATGGATTTTGTACATCACATTATGGACTTCTACATGATGAAGCTTCAAAATACCTTCAAGGTGAAAGATTACAAGAATTTATAAAAGATTTAAATACTATTTATATAAATAATATGAAACGTGTCAGAGATGATTTAAGCTGGTTTATTGATAAGTTTGATTATCGTTATGTTAATGAACCTTGGAAAAACGCGAAAGACGCTCTTCCTAGAGCCATGATTAAAACCAATAGTTCACTAGATCATTTAAATAGTCAGCAAAATTAAATTAGTAGTCAACTAGATGATTGAAATAATCTACAAATAAATTTAGGACAAATAATTACTGGATAATATATATAATAAATAGGTAATTGCGAAACTATATTGTTTATTGAACTGATTATACAATATATACGAATTTTCTAGCTTCAGTTGCCCTAAGGGGCAAGATTCAGCTATAAAATTGTATATATTGTATAATCAATAAGTACATCTTCAATGTTTCGCAATTACCTATATATAATAAAGCATAAAAGGAGCTGATTACCAACATTGTATCAACTGTTGGCATTCAGCTCCTTTTATATTTTAATAATATTGCTTATAAGATTACTCATGTTTGTAATTTAAGTTGTAAAATATTGTAATACATTGTAATCTTTCAATCTTTTAATTCTTTAACATTTCCTTTAGTTCTCTTGCTTTTGCTTTAATTCGCTCATTTGCATCTCTTGCAATTAATACTTTAGATATCCATCTACTAGCTTCGTCATGTTTTCCTAATCTTCTAGCTAAATCCGCCACCAAATAAGTCATGGTATGCTCATCCATACCACACATAGGGAACATTTCCTTTGAAAAAGCTTCAACAAAACCCTCGTATGCATTGGTTATAAATTCTAATTCTTCCGCTTGAAGTTGTTTTATCATATCTTTATCTAATTTTTCAGAACCTTCTGATACAAGAGCTTCTACTTTTCCACGAATTAACCATGCTGTTTTTAAACATGTATATGCACGCTCACTTATCTTACTTTTTTTAACAATTGTATTTACTAAGGCTAGTTTATGTCTAGTAATAGCATCATCGTAAGTATAAATATCACTTTCGGCATTAATTCCTTTAAAAGAAGAAGAAATATGTTCTTTAATTAATCTCGCTTGTACTGATGTCATATAATTAAAGAATCGATTTAATGCTGCATACCCACAATGTGGGCAAACTACTGCATCATATTTTAAAGAATCAACAAACTGATACTTAGGTCTTAAATCAGTATCTGCGGAAATCAGTTTTACTTTTCCTGTTTTTACTGTTTTAGATTTAAACTCTTTATCACATACAGGACAAGTATAACTTTTATCAAATATAATATCGGTTTCTACTACTTTGGTTTTATCAGAAGCTGCGTCCCCGTCTTCAGATGATTTTTTCTTTTCTTTCTCATCTTTTGCATAAACATCTAAGTTTGACATTTTACCAAGACCAAAAGCTTCCAACCCTGAAAATAAATTAGCCATTCTTTTTCCTCCTCTATTCAGGCTTGTATGAGCTCTTTAAAGATACAATTCGGTTAAATACAATGTTCTCTGGAGTGGAATCTTTTGAATCAACACAAAAATATCCATGTCTTAAAAATTGATAGCTGTCGTATGCTTTAGCATCTGCAACGCTTGGTTCAATATAACACTCCTTTAAAATGGTGACTGAATTTGGATTAAGATTTAAACTTCCATCTTCATTGTATACACCTTTTTCTTCATCAACAATATTCTCATATAAACGAACTTCTGCTTTTACAGCCGTAGAAGCTGCTACCCAATGAATTGTACCTTTTACTTTACGTCCTGTAAAACCAGAACCACTCTTGGTCTCAGGGTCATAAGTACAATGAACTTCTGTTACTTTACCAGTTTCATCTGTAATATAATCTGTACAAGTTACAAAGTATGCATGCATTAAACGTACTTCATTTCCTGGATATAAACGAAAATACTTTTTAGCTGGTTCGATCATGAAGTCTTCACGATCAATATATAGTTCACGGCTAAATGGAACCGTTCTTTGTCCTAATTCTTCATTTTCTTGGTTATTAGGTACTGGAAGATATTCAACCAGATCTTCAGGGTAATTAGTAATTACTAATTTAATAGGGTCTAAAACTGCCATAATTCTATCTTTTTTCAGTTTTAGATCTTCTCTAATACAGTATTCAAGCATTGCATAATCAACAGAACTTTGACTTTTTGATACTCCACAAAGTTCCATAAATAACTTTATTGATTCTGGTGTAAACCCTCTTCTTCTTAATGCACTGATGGATACTAATCTTGGGTCATCCCATCCATCAACAATACCATCTTCCACTAATTTTTTAATATATCTTTTACCAGTTATTACATTGGTTAAATACATTTTAGCGAATTCAATTTGCTTTGGCGGATTTACATATTCTAATTCTGTTACTACCCAATCATAAAGTGGTCTATGATCTTCAAATTCTAGAGTACATATAGAGTGTGAAATTCCCTCGATGGCATCTTCAATTGGATGTGCGAAGTCATACATTGGATATATACACCACTTATCTCCGGTGTTGTGATGGGTCATTCTTGCGATACGGTATATAATTGGATCACGCATATTAATATTAGGTGATGCCATATCAATCTTTGCTCTTAATACTTTGGAGCCGTCTGGATATTCTCCATTCTTCATTCCTTCAAATAACGCTAAATTCTCTTCAATGGATCTATCTCTGTATGGACTATTTTTACCTGGTTCTGTTAAAGTACCACGATATTCACGTATTTCATCTGGTGTAAGCTCACAAACATAAGCTTTACCTTTTTTAATTAACTTAATTGCGCCTTCATACATTTGCTCAAAATAATCGGATGCAAAAAACAATCTATCTTCAAAATCTCCACCTAACCATTTCACATCTTCAATAATAGATTGAACAAACTCTGTTTTTTCTTTTGTAGGATTCGTGTCATCAAATCTTAAATTAAATTTACCACCATACTTATTCGCTAATCCATTGTTTAATAAAATAGATTTAGCATGTCCAATGTGTAAATAACCATTTGGTTCAGGTGGAAATCTAGTGATAACGGTTGAACATTTTCCTTCAGCTATATCTTTATCAATAATTAGTTCTATAAAATTTTTGGAAACTGTCTCCTTTTCGGATTCTGTAACCAACTCATTATTATCTTCTAACTTTATGCCCTCTTGATCCATGGCAATTCCTCCTATAAAGCTGTGATTTCATAACTTATATAATACCACACTTATTTTCAATAGTCAAAGTGGGTGTTAATATTATTATTACTGTTAAATTCTAACTTTTTACAGTTTCAATAATAAAAAATGTATTATATTTATTAATCGGTATTAATATATATTACCTTATATATCGTAACAGACTTCCTAATTCTGAACCCTATAATACACAAAACCCTTCAAAGATTTAAAATCTTGAAGGGTATTATTCGCTAATTCATTACTTTACATTATAAAAAATGTGAGCACCAATTACTTTGTGGTCAGGATATTTATTTGAAAGATAACTGGAATTACCACTAAAGTATAGATAATCTCCAATGTTATTCTCTCCTTCTAAAGCTGCTTTTGCTGCTTTAATACTTTGATTCATATTACTTTTCATTGATTCGGATGGATAACTTTTCTCGTCATACATTTCTAGTGCTCTACTAAAAGGACTTGTACCATTACTTCCTTTAATGATTACGCTAAATTGAACACCCCATTTTGAATCATAAATAACTTCTTTTATTGTATTAACATGCCAAAAAACATTACTTTTTGCACGATTGATTACTACATTTGCAACTGCTAATTTACCATTATATGACTGATTACCTGCTTCTGTAAAGATAAGACAAGATAATAATCTTAAATCTGCATTACTATAACTCTTTTTTTCTTTTACAACTGTTTTCTTTTCAGTTGTTTCTTTCTTATCTGTTGTATCTTTTTTATCTGTTGTATCTTTTTTTTCAGACGTTGTTTTTTTTGTATCTTTTTTCTCATCAACATTTTTAGATTCTTTTTCTTCTTCAATATCTGTTGATTCATCTAATACTTCTTCTGTTTCATCTGTTACTATGGTATCATCTAAAGTAGTATCAGCATCTTCTATGTATGTTAAATCTTCATTACTATCCGCACTAACAATTTCAGCATTTTCAGTTGTTTCTACTTGTGTTGGTATGATAATTTCTTCTGCATATGCTTTACTTGATAAAGTTCCTAATGTAAACATTATCGTAAAAAGCATACAAAATATCAACTTCTTCGATTTCATACTGTACTCCGTTCTACGTTGTTGTGTTTTAAAATTATCTCATAGGTTAATCAAATCCATTTGGTATAATTTTTATCAATAATGGTAATATTTTGTTAACATTTATTTAATAAGTATAACATATTATTGACAAAAATCAACCCTTTTTACGATTAAATTAATATTCAGAAAGAAGTTATGCCAACTTTTTGACATTTTTCTTGTGAGTTTTGTGTAGTTTCTACATATTCGAGTAGTAGTTTTTGTATGTTTTGCACATTTTAATATATTAATAATATATTTCATGATTGTATCTGTTAAAATTTTATCGTTAATCTTGTTAACTTTTACCTTTGCTATAAATTATATAAAAAAAGAACCATACAAAATCTTAAAAACCAACAAAATACTATAACTTATATTGGAGTAAGATTTTATATCGTTCTTATATTTTATATCGTTCTTATATTTTTTATTGTTCTTATATTTTATATCATTCTTATATTATATTGTTCTTATATTTTATATTGTTCTTATATTTTATATCGTTCTTATATTTTTTATCGTTCTTATATTTTTTATCGTTATAATATTTTTTATTGTTCTTATATTTTATCTTTATTTTTACTTATTCTGACTTAACTAAGTCTTTCAAAACTCTTAACAATGTATCCATTTCATAGTCTGTACCAATTGTAATACGTAAATAATTGTCAATTCTTGGTTTGTTAAAATATCTTACATAGATTTTATTTTCTTTTAAACCAGTAAATAATTTCTGTGCAGGAATATCCTTGTGAGTTGCAAAAATAAAATTGGTTTTTGATTGCGGCATGGAAAAGCCTAATTTTCGCATCTCAATGATTACTCGTTCGCGTGTATTTATTATTTTATTAATACATTCATTAAAGTATCTTTCGTCTTTTACAGCTTCAACACCAAACATAAGAGATGTTTGATTCATGGTATAGGAGTTATAGGAGTATTTTACATCGTTGATTACTTTTATTAATGCTTCATTACCTAATGCATAACCGATACGCATACCTGCCATGGATCGTGATTTTGAAAATGTTTGTACCACTAATAAATTATCAAATTCAGGTATCAATTCGATTGCACTTCTTCCCCCAAAATCAATATAAGCTTCATCAACAATAACGATAGATTCTTGATTATGTGATAAGATATTTCGAATAAAGTCTAAATCTTCATAACTAGAAGTTGGTGCATTTGGATTGGCTATTACAATACCACCGTTTTCTTTATAATAATCTTCTGGTTTCATCTTAAAATTTTCATCTAACGCTGGTCTTATATATGGAATTTTAAACAACTCTGCCCAAACATCATAGAAGGAGTATGTTATATCTGGAAATAAGATTGGCTTATCTGAATTAAAAAATGTCATAAATGCCATAGCTAACACATCATCTGAACCAACTCCTACAAAAACTTGATTTGGATTAAGGTGATAATAGTTTGCTAATTCATCTACCAAAATTTTAGCTGTAGGATCTGGATATAACTTTAATTTATCAACTTGAAACTCTTTCATTGCATTTAAAACACCCGGAGCAGGTGGATATGGGTTTTCATTTGTATTTAACTTTATCATACCAGGAATGTTAGGTTGCTCTCCTGGCACATACGGCTCAACTTTTCTAATATTTTTTTCCCACAGTTTCATAGATACCTCCTATTACTGATATTCTTCTGCTAATTTTTTAAAGCCAGGTAAGGCACGTTCAATCTTATCGTATTCCACACAGTATGCAATTCTGCAATAACCAGGACAGCCAAAAGATGAACCAGGTACAATTAATATATTGTGTTTTTTAGCAGCATTTACAAAGGCTTTATCATCATCTTCTAATGCTTTTACAAATAAGTAAAAAGCACCCTCTGGTTTTACTAGTGTAAAACCGTATTCTGTTAAGCTATTATATAAAAGTTCTCTATTTCTATTATAAATGGAAACATCTACTTCAGAGTCTAAACATTTTGCTACCACTCTTTGGATTAAAGATGGGGCATTTACAAATCCAAGTATTCGATTTGCCACATTAGCGGCTGCTATAATATCTTCTGCATCATCTACTTCAGTTGGAATTACAAGATATCCAATTCTCTCACCAGGTAAAGATAAAGATTTACTAAAGGAATATCCAACTAAGGTATTTTTATAATATTTTGTAAGGTAAGGAACACTTACACCATCATAAACAAGTTCACGGTATGGTTCATCTGATATTAAATAAATAGAATTACCATATTCTTTCTGTTTTTTATCTAAAATATTAGATAACTTCATTATTGTTTCTTCTGAATACACTACACCAGTTGGATTATTTGGAGTGTTTACAATGACAGCTTTCGTTTTTGGAGTAATTTTAGTCTCAAACTCGTCTAAATCAGGTTGAAAGTCGACTGTATTTGGACTAACAATAACTAATTCACCATCAAAATTGTTTACATAGTTACGATATTCACCAAAAAAAGGAGCAAATACAATGACTTCGTCACCAGGATTTAATAAAGTCTTAAAAATAACATTTAAACCACCAGCTGCACCTACTGTCATAATTATATTGTTTTCATTAAAATGAGTACCAAATTTATGATTAATAGAATTAGCTACAGCAGTTCTAACATCTTCATATCCAGAATTACTCATGTAACCATGAACTAAGTTCGTATTTTCATTCATAATAACATCAACAATAGCATCTTTTACTTCTTTTGGTGGTTCTACACTAGGATTACCTAAGCTAAAATCAAATACATTCTCTGCTCCATGTATTGCTGCCAAGCGTTTTCCTTCTTCAAACATAGCTCTTATCACTGAACTATTTTGAACTAATGCTGTCATTTTTTTTGAAATCATAATAATCCTCCCTTTTCTATTTAATTTTAATTTTTCATAGTATACCATAGTAACGTGTTAAATTGCAAGTTATAAGATTGTTCTGAACTGCTTTTATCTTATATGAGTATATAACTAGTATTTTACATTGAATTATTAGGTAAGTACAGTCACTAAGTTTGACTTTTAAAAATTATTATGATAACATTTTAGTAATTAACTAATTTAGTAATTATATGATTAGGGTGTCAAAAGCCCATTTTAAAATTCCATACGTCAATTTGCACAATTTAACTTATTGATGCGTGATGCAAAACAAAAAATAGATCGCAACACGCTCCCGCTTGAATGAAGTTCGTAATGGTACATAAGACCCTAAAATACAGGGTCTAAGTACCAACGACTTCATAACAGTTGCTCACTAACTTTTTGTTTGCATCGCGCTTGGTCAAGTATGTGTATGTGCAAATTGACGAAACCAAGTTTTTAGAAGGACTTTTGTCACCCTAATTATTATATAATAAAATAAATAATTTAATAATAATATAATCCTGGAGGTTATTGTATGAAAATCCCAACTACTTTAAAACATAAACCCGTTATAGCAGTAGAAAATTATGAAAACGTTGATGGTAGACAAGCATATGGTTCTGATGCCAAAGGCCTTTCTCTTGGTTTGGCACAATGGAACGATCGTGGAAAAGTTGATATTTCAGCAAAGGTTTGGAGATACACTGGCGAAAAGTGGTCTCGTCAGTCTGAAGAACTTCCGATGCATCGAATTATCGATATAGCTATACTAATCTGTAAGGGAAAGCAACATTTTCAAAATGCTTATCGCTATCCAAAACTATATGATGAGAATAATCCTGTTATAGACCGAGTTGGATTACAAGGGGATGCCATGACTGTAGAAGTATGTACCGATAACCCAATGATTGATGAAGATATCAAATTATTTTCTGAAACATTAGGACGAGATGACGAGATGATGTCAGAACGCTTGCATACATTAGCTAATCTACTGAATGAAATGGGATATGGACACAGAAAATAATAAAAGAAAAAAGCTTTTACAAAATTTAACTAGATGATTAGTTTATATGAGTAAAAGCTATTTTTTTGACCTTTGAAATTTAGTAATTTACTAATTTACTAACTTGACAGTATATAAAACTAATGTTATTATCAAATTACTAATTTAGTAATTTACTAAATCTTAATTTGAGTACAATAATTTTAGTAACAAGTTGTAAATTATTTTTAAGGGATAAAAATAGAAGGAGTATTTATGGATAAACAAAGACGAAAAGAATTAGCCGAACAATTCAAAGAAATTAAGGTATATATGGGTGTAATTAAAATAACTAATAATGTGAATGGAAAGATATATATAACTGCGTATCCTAATCTCAAAAATCGCTGGCTAACATTATGTATGCAACTAGATACCGGGCGATTTGCTAACTTTGATTTACAAAAAGATTGGACTGAATTAGGAAAAGATTCTTTTTCATACGAGGTGATTGATCAACAGGAAGTTAAAGAAGAAATGGATGTTCATTGGGAAATTAAAAAGTTAGAAAAACTATGGTTAGAAAAATTACAACCTTATGGAGATAAAGGATATCATAAATATCCAAAAGAATAATTGCAACGGTTATAAATGATTTAAAGAATAAATAATTGCATCGATTATAAATGATAAAAAGAAAAGGATTGACAAGCTTTGTCTATCCTTTTCTCCTATATTCATTATTAATACATTATTTTTGAAAACGTATATCCAGATAATTTTTTACGAGTTGTACCCCTTTATCAAAACCTAATTGTTGTGTATTTAAACAAAGATCATAATTCTTTGCATCTTCCCAATTACGTCCTGTATAGTATTTGTAGTACTCTGCTCTTCGTTTATCTGTAGCAACAACCTTTTTCTCAAGTTCTTTACGTGGTAAGCTAAACATTCCTTCTAATCTGCCCACACAATCTTCTAATGAAGCATGAACAAATATCTTAACCACATTATCCATATCCTTAAGAATAAAATCTGCACATCTTCCAACGATAACACAGGGTTCTTGTTTTGCTATTTGTTTAATAACCTTTGCTTGGTAATTAAATAAATTATCATTGGATACGAAATCTTCTTTATCTGGTGGTATTAATTCACCTTTATATTCTTTTCTTGCAATACGATATAATAGACTTTGCTTTAATTGTTCATCTGCTCTACCAAATAGTTCTTCATTGATGCCACTTTCATCCGATGCCAATCTTAGTAATTCTCTATCATAAAAATGAATACCTAATTCTTCTGCTAACATCTTACCAATGGTTTTACCACCACTGCCATAACCTCTTGCAATAGTAATTACATAATGATCCATAGTAGCCCTCCTACTTATTCGCCTAAATATGCTTTCTTAACAGAATCGTTGTTCATAAGTTCGTTTGCATCACCTTCTAAAACAATCTTTCCTGTTTCTAATACATATGCACGATTAGCAATAGATAATGCCTTTTTTGCATTTTGTTCTACTAATAAAACGGTTGTACCACTTTTACTAATTTCTTTTATTATATCAAATATTTCGGATACAAACAATGGGGATAATCCCATGGATGGTTCATCCATTAAGATTATTCTAGGATGGGACATAAGTGCCCTACCCATAGCTAACATTTGCTGTTCACCACCACTTAACGTTCCAGCAATCTGATTCTTTCTTTCATTTAAACGTGGGAAACGCTTATAAATCATCTCTAGTGTATCCGCGATTTCTTTCTTATCGTTTCTAGTATAAGCCCCCATCTTTAAGTTCTCAAGAACTGTTAATTCAGCAAAGATTCTACGTCCTTCTGGTACATGAGCCATACCTAATCCTACTATGTTATGTGCAGGTACTTTTGTTAAATCACGTCCTTCAAAATCAATACTACCAGATTTTGCTGGAATAAGTCCAGTAATTGTATGAAGAATCGTTGTCTTACCAGCACCGTTGGCACCAATTAATGCAATAACTTCACCTTCATTTACTTCAAAGGAAATACCTTTTAAAGCTTTTATTACTCCATAATATACTTCTATGTCTTTTACTGTTAACATCGCCATCGGAAATTCCTCCATTCCCTTTCCATACAGTTATCTATCGAATTTTTATTCACCAAGATATGCTGTGATTACCTCGGGATTATTCAAAACTTCTTCTGGAGCTCCTTTTGCTAGCTCTGTACCAAAGTTTAATACTAATATTTTTTCGCATATACCGGTTACTAATTTCATATCATGTTCAATCAACAGTATTGTGATATTATAACGATCACGAACTAACCTAATGGTATCCATTAATTCAGCTGTTTCATTTGGATTCATACCCGCAGCTGGTTCATCTAATAATAACAATTTAGGATTAGTAGCCAAACCTCTCGCGATTTCAAGCTTTCTTTGCTTACCATATGGTAAGTTACTAGCTAGAAAATCTGCCTGACCGTCTAAATCAAATACCTTTAGAATCTCCATTGCCTTTTCATCCATTTCTTGTTCCAACTTATAGTAAGATGGCAATCTTAATACACTAGATAATAAAGAATATTTCTTCTGGTTATGAAGTGCTGACTTAACATTATCAAGAACAGTTAATTTTTTGAATAATCTAATATTTTGAAAGGTTCTTGCTATACCAGCTTGACAGATTTCAGAAGGTGTTTTTCCAACAACATCAACTCCATCAATTTTAATTGTTCCATCCGTAGGTCGATATACTCCCGTAAGTAAGTTAAATATAGTAGTTTTTCCTGCACCATTTGGACCAATTAGACCAAAAAGTTGACCCTTTTCTATATTCAGATTAACATCATCTACAGCGCGAAGACCTCCAAAGGAGATTCCTAAATTTTTTACTTCTAATAAAGACATAGTGGTCCTCCTTCTTTATGTTTACTTTGCTTTACCCTTAATTGGGGAAGAGAACTTTGGTAGTTTTCCACTCTCTTCTAACTTTGTACGGATACCGGATGAATTAAATAACATCATTACAATTAAAACGATTGCATATAATAACATTCTGAAATCATCTGCTGCACGAAGCATTTCTGGTAAAATTGTTAATACAATTGCTGATATAATGGATCCACGAATGCTTCCCATACCACCAAGTACTACGATTACAAGAATTTCAATGGATTTGTTATAATCAAAATCAGCTGGCTTTAAGATACTTAAATTATGTCCATATAGTACACCTGCAACACCTGCAAAAAATGCAGCAATTACAAATGCCATAATTTTATATTTACTAACTTTAATACCAATGGATTCCGCCGCTATATAATTCTCACGTATAGATGTAATAGCTCTACCGTGTCTGGATTTTACTAAGTTAGCAATTACAAGGATTGTTATAACTAAAATTACATATACCCAAGTATAAGTAGAATAACGTGGTATCTTTGAAAGTCCCATTGCTCCACCAGTGAATTGAAAAAAGTTTATAATAGAACGAATGATTTCACCAAAAGCGAGTGTAACGATTGCTAAATAATCGCCCTTTAACCTTAAAACGGGAACACCAATTAAAACACCAAAAATTGCTGCCACAATACCACCAAGAATAATACCTATTAAAAACTCTACTGGTTCTGGCATATTTACATTTAAAGTGAATAACGCTCCAGTATACGCACCGATAGCCATGAATCCCGCATGACCTAAGGACAATTCACCTAAGAAACCTGTAGTTAAGTTTAACGATACTGCTAAAATAATATTAATCCCCATTGGAACTAATAAAGACTTATATTGACGGTTTAATATATCATTTTCAACTAAAATAGTGATAACTACATAGAGAATGATAATGATAGCAACTGTAAGCAGATTCTTTTTATTAAATTGACTTTTTCTTTTTGTTTTGATCTCTGTATTCATAAATCTACCTACACTTTCTCTATTCTATTCTTGCCAAGTAATCCTGATGGTTTCACTAAAAGTACAAGAACTAATACACCAAATACAATAGCATCAGAAAGTTCAGAAGATATATAAGCCTTAGATAAACTTTCTATAACACCTAATACCATACCACCAATCATGGCTCCTGGAATACTTCCGATTCCACCAAGTACTGCTGCTACGAATGCTTTAATACCAGGTAGAGCTCCTAAAGTTGGTTTAATAGACTGATATTGACAAACAAACATAATACCAGCTACAGCCGCTAAAGCGGATCCGATAGCAAATGTCATAGAAATAGTTCTATTCACATTAATACCCATTAACTGAGCTGCTGCTTTATCTTCGGATACTGCTCTCATGGCACTTCCAGCTTTTGTTTTATTAATAAAGAACGTTAATGCCACCATACAAACTAAAGTAACTGCTAAGGTTACGATTGTGATACCGGATATTGTAATACCACCAAGAGTAACTGGTGCTAATGTAATAATAGATTTAAATGCAATTGGATCTGCATTAAAGATTAATAATGCAACGCTTTGTAATAAAAAGCTCATACCAATAGCTGTTATAAGTACTGCTAAACTTGGAGCTTTTCTAAGTGGCTTGTACGCTACTTTTTCTATTACAATTCCAAGGACAGAACAAACTACAATTGTAAAAATTACTGCTGCAAAGATAGGCATTTTCAGACCAACAATTGCCACATAAAGGGCATATGCACCTACCATGATTATATCTCCATGGGCGAAATTAATCATCTTTGCAATACCATATACCATGGTATATCCTAAGGCAATTAACGCATAAATACTTCCTGATCGTAAACCGTTAATAAATTGTTCAAGTACGCTCCACATATAATTTCACCTCTTTTTTTCTTTCAAACTAAGATTCTTCGCTACGCTCAGAAAACGTATGTGTCTGCGCAAAGCGAAGAAGCTCAGAATTACATCTGATACCAATAATAATGTTCTTCTTATTTCTTGTATTAATTACAAAGAACAAAAGAAGATTAAGACTGTAATTATAAGTAATTGCTCTAGTTACAATCCCATAATCTCCTTTTGTCCTTTTCATTAACTATTTTCTAATGTTTATTATTCAACAATTTTTGCTGTATATTCACCATTTTTAATTTCTACAAATTTAGCACCTTTATTTGGTTCACCATCTGCTGTAAATGTAACATCTCCTGTAAGACCAGCAACTTGAATCTGAGTCATTGCAGCAATTAAATCTGCACTTTCAGTAGTACCAGCTTTTTCAAGAGCTGCTTTCATAACATAAATAGTATCATAACCATCTGCAGCAAATTGATCTGGAACTGCTTTATATTTTTCTTGATATTTTTTAACAAAAGATTGTACTGCTGGATTCTCATCTGTTGCTAAGAATGGACTTAAGAATGTAGCTCCTTCTAATACCTTTGGATCTACAACTTTTGCTAATACACCATCCCAACCATCAGATCCTAAGAAAGGAAGTGTCATACCTAATTCTGAAGCCTGAGTAGTAATGTATGCTGCATCTTGATAATATGCAGGAACAAAAATTACTTGAGCATCTGTTCCTTTTACTTTTGTTAATTGTGTTGTAAAGTCTACTGCGTCAGTAACGAAAGCTTCATTTGCAACGATTTCACCACCAATTTTTCCAACTTCATCAACAAATGCTTGCATAACACCTGTACTATATTCATCTGCATTGTTATAGATAACAGCTATTTTTGTAAGACCAAGATCTTCAACAGCATAGTGAGCCATTGTAACACCTTGTAATGGATCTGTAAAACATAATCTATATGCATTAGAATAATCTGTTAAGCCTTGAGCAGAACCGGATGGAGTGATTTGGAAGATTCCGTCTGCATCTGTTTGTTCAGCAATTGCTAGACCTGCACCACTTGTTACAGTTCCAAGAAGTGCTTGAATACCTTTATCCATCAAACTGTTGTAAGCTGACGCTGCAGTTTCTCCACTAGCTTCATCATCAGCAAAATCAAGTACTAATTCTAATGTTTTATCCCCTACTTTAACTCCACCAGCTTCGTTAATTTCAGCAACGGCAATTTCTGCACCTTGTTTTACTGAAATACCATAAGAAGCAGCTGCACCAGTTAATGGTCCAAGACCACCGATAAGAAATTGATTTGCGTTACCGGAATCTTTTTTACCACAACCGGATAATGCGCCCACGGCCATCATGCAAACTAAACCTAAACTTAAAACCTTTTTCATGCTTTTTTTCATAATAGATCCTCCTCATAAGATATAATAGATAACGAAACAAATATCAACCATGCATTACATTGAAATATTCCCATATTAATGTGTTAAAGTTTTAGGGTATAGTTGATTTTTTGTTTCATTAAAATCGAAACACATTCAGGTACAAAACAAGGCGTTCATATTGTCATATACTGAACGCCTTTATTCTTGCATTTATATTACTCTCGTAAGGCCTATTTGTCAACTGTTAATTTAAGGTGTATACAATAAAACTTTATTAATTTTTATCTATAGTGACAAATTTCGTACTCTTCAAATGTTATAAATATAAAAGTCCATTAATTCAATTTATTACATAACTAACAATTACACTTATGTTAATTATCTTGATTCATTAATTCACCGCCACATTTATCACAAAATTCTAGGCCTACTAATGTGATGCCCCCGCAATCTGGACAGATCATTTTTTCAGGTAATATTTCTTTTTCAACTATCTCATATTCTTCCGTATTATTTAAGAGATTTTTTTCAATAGTTTGATCTTTACCTGGGGTTTGAATGGTTTGTTCCTTTGATAGGAACTTACGAAACAGTTTATTAAAAATTGACATGTGTCCCCCCTATAAGTTTTAATAGGTAATTGCGAAACATTATAGAAAATTATAGCGTTTCGAAATTACCTATATTTTTTATTAATCTTTTTGTATATCATATATTGCTTAACTATTTTTATATGATATCTCCTTCTTGTCGATAATGATTCATTAATCGTTTAAATATTTCACCATTGGTAGGTGGTGTATATGTAATCGCGTTTGCACCTGCTTCAATGGTTTTTAAAATACTCTCTTCCGTTGGGCCACCAGTTGCTATGATAGGAACCTTTGGATATTCTCTCCTTATCTTTTCAACAATTGCAACCGTTTTACCTGCACCTGATACGTTGATGATATCTGCACCAGCATCTAATCTTTGTTCTATATCTGTTTTATCTGAAATTACTGTTATAACAATAGGAATATCTACTTTTTGCTTTAAATATTGTATTGTTTCATTTGGTGTTGGAGCGTTTAATACTACTCCTACAGCACCTTGAAATTCTGCATCTTGTGCTAGGTTTGTAACTCTCTTCCCTGTCGTAGTTCCACCACCTACTCCGCAAAATACAGGAACATCCGAACAATTTATAATTGAATGTGTAATAATTGGTTGTGGAGTAAATGGGTATACAGCAATTACGGCATTGGCATTACAATTCCTTATAAGTGCCACATCTGTAGTAAATACTAAGGATTTAATTAATTTCCCAAATATTCGAATGCCACTTGCCTGCTCAATCACCTGTGGAACTCTAACCATATGCTTTCTAAGGTTACCATCTAATTCTGGTATATGCCTTGTTTCCATTCCTTTTTCCTCCTGTATTTAATTAAGTATTATGTATCAAGTATACCACTTAAAAATGTCAAAACAAGTACATTTTTCCTACATAAACAGCATTTTTGTGACATGCTGTAAAAAAGGTGTTGATGTAAACTATTATCCAACTTAGCCGAAACCTTTGGTAATAATAGGTCATACATCAACACCTAGTATATACTTAATTAATGATATTATTAATTGGACTAAAATTAATCATTTGACTCAAGCATAGGAATAACTGTTTTTGTTGTAATTCCACGAAGTTCAATCATTGGACCACCTTTTTTTTCAATGTATTCTCTTGTAATTACAACTCTTCCTATGTTATCATCTTTTGGTATTTCATACATGATGTCTAGCATGAACTCTTCAATTATGGCACGAAGCGCTCTTGCACCTGTCTTTTTTTCTAACGCTTTTTCTGCAATTGCTTCTAGAGCACCATCATCAAATTCTAACTGTACTTCATCTAATAATAAAAGTTTCTTATATTGTTTTAAAATAGCATTTTTAGGCTCTTTTAATACTTTTACTAACATTTCTTTTGTTAGTCCTTCTAATGAATATATAATAGGAAGTCTTCCAATAAATTCTGGTATCATACCAAACTCTCTTAAATCTTCAACCGTAACTTTTTGTAGTATATTAGGGTCATTATCGTACTTATCTTTTAGATCAGCTGAAAATCCAATGGATGATTGTTTATTTAGTCTAGTTTTAATAATATTTTCAATTTCTGGGAATGCACCCCCACAAATAAATAAGATATTTCTTGTATTTACAGTCGTTGTTGGTACCATGGCGTTCTTACTAGATGCTCCTACTGGAACTTCTATTTCACTACCTTCTAATAACTTTAGCATTCCTTGTTGCACTGACTCACCACTAACATCACGATTATTTGTGTTTTTCTTTTTTGCAATTTTATCAATTTCATCGATAAAAATAATACCACGTTCTGCTTTTTCTACATCGTTATCTGCTGCGGCTAAAAGTTTTGATACGACACTTTCAACGTCATCACCAATGTATCCAGCTTCCGTTAAGGAAGTAGCATCTGTAATAGCTAAAGGAACATTTAATAATTTAGCTAACGTTTTAACTAAAAATGTTTTACCACTGCCAGTTGGTCCAATCATTAACATATTAGACTTTTCAATTTCAATATCATCCATGGTATTGGATGCAACCCTTTTATAATGGTTATAAACAGCTACTGATATTACTTTTTTTGCATATTCCTGCCCGACAACGAATTCATCCAATTGTCCTTTTATAATATGAGGAGATGGAATTTTTTTAATATCTAGAACACTTTCTTCCCCTACATTCTCTTCTTTTGGTTTCTTCTTTTTTAGTTTTTGACTTTTTGGAATATCATTCTGAAGATTTGATAAATTCATCATATTTGGTGGAAATGTCATCATATCCATATATGGTGTTCCATTATTATTAATTGTATCAAAAGTCTTTTGCATACAATCTGAGCATATACAGATATTATTCGGAATACGTATCATTTTACCAACTTTACTTTCCGGTCTTCTACAAATATAGCATACTGATTCATATTCATCTTTATCTGATGAATTTTTAATATGGTCCACGTTTTTCGTTTTTGAATTATCATCCAAACTATCTAAGAATTCTGTTTCATCATTTTTATCCGTATAATCATTATTCATGTAATTTCTCTCCTTTATAACTTAGGTTCTCCCCTTAAGCTATATCATTTGTTTTATAGTTACGCTTCTATTTCAATAATCTATTACAATAATAATTACTTCAAATATTTAAGTAGTAACATTATAGCGTAGTATAACCACCGTTACAATAGATGATTGTTTAAATTTTTATTAAAATAATAACAAATAAATGAAATTCACATTAGATAAAAAAACGTATTGTGCTGATTGCTAGATTTGTCTTTCATAAACATTTTTCTTGCTCATGTTTATGTAAAAATAATCTATCATTTTACACAATACGCTTTTTTAATTGTATAATTATAATTTTTAATATTAGTTCGTGTTTAATTCAGGATTTTTTCCTAAAGTTACGGGAATTTGTTTTTCAACAAACTCACCACCAACGCTTCTCATTACTGTTATTGTTATTTCAGTACCAACTCGATATGATGTTACTTTCTCTCGTAACTGAGTACCAGCTGTTATTTCTGTATCATCTACTTTCGTAATAATATCACCTTTCACAATACCAGCTTTTTCTGCACTACCACCTTCAGCTAGTGATTTTACATATACACCAACTGGCCAATTATACATGGTAGCAATGTCTTCTGTTACATCTTCATAATAGACACCTAGATATCCTTTTTGGTCATCGGTTAGTATCTCACGATTCATTAATTCATTAATAATTGGCATTGCTCTTGATATAGGTATTGCAAATCCCATTCCTTCTACTTCACTAGATGCATATTTAATGGTATTAATACCAATTACTTCACCCTTAATATTTAATAATGCTCCACCACTATTACCTGGGTTAATTGCAGCATCTGTTTGTAATAAAACCATCTTTTTGTTTTCATCGACGGTTACTTCTCTATCTTTTGCACTTATATAACCAACTGTAGTAGACTGTCCATATCCTAGCGCATTACCAATAGCAATTGCCATTTGTCCAACTTTGACTGCTTCTGAATCTCCTAATGAAGCAATTTTAATTGCATTTAAGGTGTCATTACTAATAGTACTGATATCTATTGAAATAACTGCTAAATCCGCCACTGCATCCGTTCCCTTAATGATAGCTTGCGCTTGAGTGTTATCAATAAACGTTACTGTAATAGGATTTGCTCCTTCAACAACATGGTTATTCGTAGCAATCAGAAGTTCCTTATCATTTTTACCAACGATAAATCCAGAACCCCCACCTTGTTGTTCATCTGCATATTGTTGACCAAACCAATCATAGGTCCCTGTATAGGTAGTAGTGATCGTTACAATCGATGGCATAGTTCCATCAACCACATCTGTAATATCTGTTTTTTGTTCGATTACATCATTGGAAACTGTAGTAGCTGAAATCCTTTTACTTGGTTCACTTGGTGGACTTAAGTTTAAGCGGAAACCATCAAAAATTTCATAGTCATTACCTATTTTAATGGTAAGTGGAGTTGCATCTGGATTTAATCTATAATATATTGCATTAAATCCTATAAAGGAAGCAGCGCCAATAACACCACAAACGACAGCATAAGCAGCTGCTTTTATAACTTTACCAAATAAACTTGGTTTACGTTTCTTCTCTTCCTTCTTTTCAGAAGCCATATCAAAAAAATTTGTTGTATTATTGGAATAACTTGCTGTATATAGCACATCATCTGGAATAGCATGATTGATTGTTTCACTTATATCTTCTGGTTTCGGATTGTTTTTATAAACATCCTGTTCCATATTAACATCGGATTCAGTAGATTCTGTTTGTGTGCGCTTCGATGCAGCTATTTGTTCAGCCCAAAAACTATATGGTGTAGGTTGAACCATTTTGTTATGATTTTCGTTCATATGATTTTCGTTTATATTGTTTTCGTTCATATGATTTTCATTCATATTGTTTTCGTTTAAGTCATTTCCACTGATATGATTTACTGTACTGTAATTTGAATTATTGTTTTCAGGATTATTCTCACTTTGATTTTGATTATTCGTGTTAAATAAATCATCTGACATAATAATATCTCCTTTCTTATTACACTTTTATATGAAATTTGAACTCTCTATAAGATTATGTTTACATTTTAGCAGTAGTTTGTGTTTAGTTTGTGAAATCTAATTAAAAATTTTTGTCAAAAAATAAAACAATTCTTAAGATTATGGCTCCAAATATTAAGAATTTTGATGTTGTGGATTAAGGTTTAATCATGTATTATATTAGTAATATTGAGTAAAAATCAACGAAACTATTTTTGGGGGGCCGTGGAGACCAACATGATAAAGGATAATCAAAAAGTACTTAACCGAATTCACGTAATAATTGATGGTTGTTTATTGATACTGTCTTATATCTTTTCTTATTATTTACGTTTTTATAGTCCGTTGAAAGCTTTGTCTCTTTTTCGATTGGATTCAACGGTAAGTTTTTATAACTTGGCTAGATACAGCCAGATATTAATTTTTCTTATACCTGGTTATTTAATTATTTATAACTACTGTAATTTATATGGTCCTAAGAGAATACAAAGCAAAAAAGTTGAACTTTGGAACATTATAAAAGCAAATATCTTTGGTATTTTATTTTTTACTGTTATATTATACTTCTTTCTACGTGAAATTAATATATCAAGATACGTTATGGGTTTATTTTTTGTAAATAATATAATAATGGGTACTGCTTTTAGGTCCTTTTTATCTTACTCCTTAAAGACAGCTAGAAAAAAAGGATTCAATTTGAAACACATCGTATTAGTAGGTTACAGTCGTGCTGCCGAGGAATATATTGATAGAATTTTATCTAATCCTGAATGGGGTTATTATATTCATGGTATATTAGACGATAATTTAGAACGTGGAACCATGTACCGTAAAATTAAAGTAATTGGATCAATCGATAATTTATTAGAGATATTACCACAAAATCGTTTGGATGAAATAGCGATAACCTTAAGTTTGAATGAGTATTCTAAATTAGAGAGAATTGTTGGATTATGTGAAAAATCGGGAGTTCACACTAAATTTATTCCAGATTACCAAAACTTCTTCCCAACCATGCCATATACAGAAGACCTTGATGGTTTACCTGTTATTAATATAAGAAATGTTCCATTAAGTAATTCATTAAATCGTTTTGTAAAACGTGCAGTTGATGTATTTGGATGCTTAGCAGCATTACTGGTATTTAGTATTCCTATGATTGTTACTGCAATCATTATCAAAGTAACTTCTCCTGGACCGATTATATTTACACAAGTTAGAATAGGGCGACATAATAAAGAATTTAAAATGTATAAATTCCGTTCCATGGAAGTACAACCTGAGAAAAAAGAAAAAAGCGCTTGGACAACCTTTAATGACCCAAGAGTTACGAGAATTGGTAAATTTATTCGTAAGACAAGCATTGATGAGTTACCGCAATTATTTAATGTATTAAAAGGCGAAATGAGTCTTGTAGGACCACGTCCTGAACGACCATTCTTTGTTGAAAAGTTCAAAGAAGAAATACCACGATATATGATTAAACATCAAGTGCAACCTGGACTTACAGGTTGGGCACAAATCAATGGATATCGTGGAGATACATCAATCCGTAAAAGAATTGACTGTGACTTATATTATATTGAAAATTGGACAATAAGCTTAGATTTTAAAATATTGTTCTTAACAATTTTCAAAGGTTTTATCAATAAAAATGCTTATTAATTAAATCATAATTTTGTTGGCTGTTGCAATTTTATTACTTGCAACAGCCCTAACATTATTTACTTAAACATTCATATAGGAAGGTAGAAAAATGAGTATAAAACAAAATAAACGTAAAAAAAGAAGATCACGATTGATATTATTCATCGATTTATTCTTATTAATTATACTACTTGGTATAGGTTATTTTTTCTTTATGACAAGTAAAACCCAATTTAATAATTCTGTGGATGATTCTATTGTAGTAAATGACCTTGATAATGATGATATCGGTGGATATCGTAATATTGCTATATTTGGAGTAGACTCAAGAGATAATGCATTAGAAAAAAGCACACATAGTGATACTATTGTTATTGCAAGTATTAATCGTAAGACAAAAGATATAAAATTAGTCTCTGTATATCGTGATACTTATGTTGATATACCTGACAAAGGGTTTAATAAGATAAATGCTGCGTATTTTAAAGGTGGATATGCTTTAGCTTTAAATACATTAAATACAAATTTTGATTTGAATATTAAAGAATATGTAACTGTTAATTTTAATGCAGTATGCAAGGTTATTGATTTATTAGGCGGTATTACCTTAGATATTACAGATGAAGAATTAAAGTATGTAAATGGATATACAAAAGAATTAAATAAAATTAATGGTACGAATGTTGGTAAATTAAAGTCAGCTGGAACGCAGGTTGTAAATGGTACACATGCAACTGCTTACGCTAGAATTCGTTATACAGCAGGTGGCGATTTTAAACGAGCAGAAAGACAACGAATTGTTATAGAAAAAATCTTTGAAGCTGCAAAGAAAACAGATTTATTAACAATTAATTCCATCGTAAACGAAATCTTTCCACAAATCGCAACCAATTTAGATTCCATCGATATGTTAAGTCTTGCAAAGGATATTTTATCCTACAATATAACCGATGAGTCTGGTTTCCCATTCGAAAAGCAAGCAGATTATTATAAGAAAGTATCTTATGTATTTCCAATTGATTTATCTGCAAACGTAACTAAGTTACACGAATTCTTGTTTGATACAGAGAATTATGTACCTACCACTAAGGTTCAAAGTGTAAGTGATGAAATAAAAGGAATATTACAATAACAAAAAAACCTCTAATGAATTTTTAGTTTTCATTAGAGGTTTTTACTGTATTACAAGAAATTTGAGGTTACATTCAATTTTCTAACATCTCTTATATATTCCATTTATTTTAAAATCCATTCATTACTTGTATCATTCGGTCAACTACTTGTTCTGAGGCATTTCCTTTCTCATAAAGCTCTAAGGTAGCAAAAAAAGCTTTCATTCTATCCAGATAATTATCTTCTTGATAATTATTAATATTTCTTATTAATTCTCCTTGTGTTTTGGCAATGTCATAAGGAAGAGATTCATATTTAAAATAAAATCCTCTCTCTTTTTCATAGCTAGTAACATCCGTTGCAAATAAGAATACTGGTTTTTTCATAAAAGAAAACTCGAACATAATATTAGAATAGTCTGTAATGAGTAAGTCACTTACAGCCATTAATTCATAAATATCACGGTAATATGATGCATTTATAACACATTCATTATAGTTTAGGAAATCACTTAAACCAGATACCAAAGGATGTAATCTCACAGCAATAACCCATTTGCCGCCAAATTTATGCTCTAGTGTACTTTTCAATTTATCACAATCTAATTGATACGCTTCTAACTCATTTCCTTCACGGTATGTAGGTGCATATATAGCAATTTTAAATCCGTACCCTACACCTAATCTCGTCCTAACAGACAAATCGAGATCTGTATTTTTGTTAAGTAATATATCATTTCTAGGGCTTCCACATTCCATTATTTCACCTTTATACCAAAAGCTATTAAGGTACATATTTGTGCAGAAATTACTATTTGATATATATAGGTCTGTCATCTTTGAATCTCTTTTTGCATTTTTTACATAACGAATGCCAAGATTCTCTTGATAATCTTTTTCAATTTTCTTTAAGGCAATACCACCATGCCAAGTTTGAATATAATATTGTCCTTTTCTTTTCCGAATATAATTTTCTTTTCGATTGTTATCAATCCAAATCTTTGCTGTAGACAAGGCTAAAATTGCTCGCAATGAATTGGTTTTTAAAACCTTCACCATTTTAGGAGCATCAGAACAGTTTGGATGATTTGTTATAAATATAATCTCAAATGGATTATTATTTACAGATGTAGATTCTAGTATTTTTTGTTTTCTCCGTACTAATTCTTCTGTAATATATTTTGCATTATCTCCAAATCCCCAAACATTGCATACCACAATCCGCCTTTTTTTAATTGGAAGTAGGTGAAATAAATGAAATGCCATTACTATCCAATAATATCTTACTTGTTTTAATATGTTTAACAACCATTTTGGCAGGATTTTTTTTATTATACTTCTCATACTAACCCTCCATGCTGTCTAAAAACCGTTAATTAAAGCATCAACACAAATTCACCGTGTGAAAAATCATTATTTTTCACACTACCTCCAACGGGTAACGGGCATCTAAATTATAATTTTTGTATTATATCACTAAATTGTTTTGCAGTTTTTCCCCAACTTAAGGATTGTAAATAATTATCTGCAGTATTATGCATCTCTTTTAGTAAATTAGGTTTTATTATTGTTTCTTTCATCTTGTTATATAAATCCATATATGAAAGAGAAGTTAAAATAGCACTATTTTCAGGGAAAAAGTATGGAAATGTCCCATCTTCAAACTCAATTAATGGTAAGCCAGTTGCTAACATCTCATAAGGTATTAACGAAATATTACTCATGGATGCAACGATTCCATAATCCGCTCTTTTATATAACTCAAATAGTTGTTTTTTGCTAAGCATACCTAAATTTTCACCTGCATCAGTGCGAAAACTCTTATCTTCACCAAAGTATTTAATATGAAGATTAATTCCATCTTTTTTAAATTCTTCTTTTACTTGCCTTAATAGATATTGTGAAATACAAGGTAATCTTTTTCCATAATACTTTAAATAAACTGCTAGTACAAAATCTTTCTTCTTTTTATAAGATTCATAATTTCTTTCACAAGGTGGATATTCTTTGCTTTCATATGGAAAATCAACCGTATCAATTGGCGATATGACCTTACAATTTTTCTCAACCATTTCTTTATTCCATGACCCTAAACTAACCATATGTAAACCTTGTTCATAGGTTTTCTTTGCCATAAGAAACAGTTCTCCAAAAGAATAAAAATAAGGTTCATAATCTTGCAAGAAGTACATTTTATACCCCTTCATCTTCTTAGCAAATGAAACGGTATCCCACGAACTTGCGATAACGATATCAGAATCTAAATGATCAAGATATTTATTTGGATACATTTCACCTTGATAATTACTAAGATTACTCTTTGCACACTCTTCCATTTCAGATTTTGATTGTGGTTTATAAACTACATATCCAACGGAATATCCTAACTTAGATAATTCGGTTCCTAAGCGTAATATGGATGTTTGACCACCACTGAACTTCGCCATACGTTCAATAACAAAAGTTACTTTTTTAGCTTTTGTAGGTTTTTTGTTAATAACAATACTAGTATCATAATTAGCTAGTCTTGCATTTACAACACGTTTTTCAAACTTGGCTTGTGTATTATGATAAATGCCTTTAATTTTAATCTTTGCGATACTTTTCCATTTGTTTAACATAGATAAGAATACCTTTCTATATTTTCTCTTTTATTACTGGTGTTCGATTATTGTTATATCCTTATACCATTGATTTAGAAATTGTAACTATTCTTTACCTAAAACAATATTTTCAATGATATCAACAACTTTTTCTGACGCACGGCCATCGTCAGCATGATTATATTTATTTTGAAAAGCATCAATTTTTTCATGAAACTCTTCTTCGTTATATGTTAATATGGATTCTATTAATTCTTCCGTTGTTCTAGTGAGTGGGCCAGGTGCTTCTTCGATAAAATCAAAATAAAATCCTCTTAGATTATCTTTATAATCTTCTAGATCATAAGTAAAGAACAACATCGGTCTTTTTAAAATACTATAGTCAAACATAACGGATGAATAATCTGTTATAAGCATATCTGCCACTAAGTACAATTCAGAAATATCTTCACATTGATCAAATTTATAAACAAAACCTTTGTATGTTGACCAATCTAGATTTTCTTTTACTAGATAATGGTATTTTACGATACAAACATATTCTTCGCCTAGCTTTTCTCTTAAAAGGTCAAAATCCATAGCACTATTAAACTTATACGCACCTTTATAATAGTATTCATTATCTCTCCATGTTGGAGCATATAGTAATACCTTCTTATCTAGTGGTAAACCTAACTTAGTTTTTAACTCATAAATTGCATTTGGATTATTATCTGCAAAAAGGACATCGTTTCTTGGATAACCTATCTCAAGCATGGTTTTATCAAACGCAAAACATCTTCTGAAAATTTCTGTAGAATAATTATTTTGGGAGATTAAATAATCCCATGTTCTAGTATTTTCATAGAAATTTTGCTTATATTTTTCTATGTCTGTATCTCCGCCCATGTTAACATAGTCCATATCAAGAGCCAATTTTTTTAATGGTGTTCCATGCCATGTTTGGATATATCTAGTACCTTTTCGTTTAATTATATACTTAGGAAATCTAGAATCACTAACCATTACACCTGCAATCGCCATTATGTGAAAGTAATGTAATCTTGTTCTTTTTATCTTTTTGGCGTTTCCAGGTACTTCTACGTTCACATCATCTAAAATAATGTAACATTTATATTTTTTATCCAAGCCTCTACTTACCATATTTTCATAGATACATCGCGGGTTACCGGTATAATTTCTTCCTAAATTACTTTCGAAGACAATGACATCCTTTTGAATTGGAATTATTTTTGTTTCTATATTATATATTTTGATGACAATTTTTTTCGCAAACTTACGTGCTTTCTTTATATATTTTTTCATTCTTTTTTTTACTTTCTTTAATATTTTCTTTATCTTCTTAATATGTAGTAATTTTTTCAATTTATGCGTCATCATACCGGTTTCTCCTATTATGAAAATATATAATACCCCCACTTTGCACGTTCAATTTTTTAGTGGGGGTTTTTGATTATTTCTTTGAACCTAAATTAAGGTCTGTTTTAATCTTAGTTGTAGAAATTCCTTCTGTTCTTGGTAAATATACTACTTCGCAATAATCTTTTAAAAAGTCAAATTGACCTTTCCAATCATCGCCCATAACGAAAACATCGATTTGGTTATCAACTACATCTTGGATTTTTTGCTCCCAAGTAAATTCAGGAATAACTTCATCTACATATTTAATTGATTCCAAAATTATTTTACGGTCTTCATAAGAATGATACGCTGATTTATGTTTTAATGCGTTAAACTCATCAGAAGATAATACAACTACTAAATAATCTCCTAGTTCTCTTGCTCTCCTTAATAGATTTATATGTCCAACATGTAATAAATCGTAAGTACCATAAGTTATAACCTTTTTCATACTATGTCCAACCTTTCTTTATTAATTTATCTTTTGTTATATATTTTTTGTTATATATTTTTTGTTATATTTTTTGTTAACTTTATTATGATTATTATTTGCCATATAAAGTTTTGTTATTTCATTCATAACTATTAATTTAACTAGTCAATTTTATTTTGTAATTTTTATTTTGTCATTTCTTCATATATTTCACTAACTTCTTCAACCGAACCATTTGCTATGATTTTTCCATGTTCTAGTATAATAGCGCGGTCACATAATCGTTTTACTTGGTCTAGAGAATGTGATACAAACAATACAGTAACTCCACTTTCAAACATTGCTTTAATTCGTTTTTCGCTCTTCTTCTTAAACTTAGCATCTCCTACAGATAATACTTCGTCAAGAATTAAAATTTCTGGTTCTACTACAGTTGCAATAGAAAATCCAAGTCTTGCTTTCATACCAGAGGAGTAATTTTTAACTGGTACATTAATAAATTCTCCTAATTCTGAAAATTCTACTATTTCATTGTATTTTTCTTTAATGAAATCCTTTGAATAACCCAAAATAGCTCCATATAAGAATATATTCTCTGCCCCAGTATATTGGCTATCAAATCCCGCACCTAGTTCAAGTAGCGGAACAATTTTTCCTTTTACACTAACAGAACCTTCGGTCGCCTTTAATACACCTGCTATTACCTTTAATAGTGTACTTTTTCCTGCACCATTAAATCCAAGGATACCAAGTCTTTCCCCTTTATTTAATTCAAAAGAAACATCCTTTAGTGCCCAAAATTCCTGATAACGGAGTTCCTTCTTAATTAACTTTATTACGTATTCTTTTAGATTGTCCACTTTTACTTCACTTAAGTTAAATTTTCTTCCTACGTGTTCAACCTTTATTACAGTATTACTCACAACACACCTCCTACGGATTTATATGTTAAGTATAAATTCATCTTGTTTTTTGTAAAACAATCCAATACCTATTAGTAATGACACACAACTAAATACTGCGGAATAGATAAGGGAAAATTTATCCAAAGGTTCTCCAAAGATTGCATTACGGAAGTTGTGAATGATTGCATATAGTGGATTCCATTTTACAATCCACTGGTTTTTTGCACCTATATCATTAATATCATAAAATATTGCACTAGTATACATTATCATCATTAACATTACACTCCATAGATATTCTAAATCTCTAAAGAACACCGCTAATGTAGATAAAATCATACCAGCACCAAGTGTCATAACAATTACTATTGTTAAAGGAAATATAGCTTGTAGTAAATAAAGTGTTGGTTGTACTTTAAATACTCCCATAACTGCCACTAGAACAAGTAATGAAATAATAAAAGTTATATACCCAGAAATTACTGATGATAATGGATAAATGTATTTTGGCACATATACTTTTTTTATCATAGCACTATTACTACGAATTGACTTCATTGCTGCTTTAGTAGAATTAGAAAAATAAGTGTAGATTAATCTTGCGCTTAAAATATAAACTGGAAATGCAGCATTTTTATTTTCTCGCAAGTTAGAAAAAACTATGGTTAAAACCACTGTAGTTAATAGTGGTTCTAACAGTGTCCAAAATATACCCAAATAGGACCTTCGATACTTTAGTTTTATTTCTTTTTTTACTAACTCCATTAATAAGAAACGATACTTTTTAAAATTATTTATTGCTGTGCTCAATCTTTTCCCTACCTAACTGAAATACTGCTTTCGCAACTTTTTCAGATGCATGTCCATCTTCAAGTCCGCAGAATTTCTCATAAAATACTTCATACCTATCACTATACTTCTCATTGATATGGTTGATATTTTTAATTCCATCAATGATTTCATCTGTTGTAAATAATAATGGACCTGGTAATTCTTCTTCAATATCGATATAAAATCCTCTTAAAACATCACGATATTTCTCTAAATCATAAGTAAAGAATAACATAGGTCTCTTCAAATTCGCATAATCAAAGAATACAGATGAATAATCCGTAATTAAAATATCGGAAATCAGGTATAATTCTGATATATCATCATATTTACTTAGATTATACGCAAAGTCCTCTAAGCCTGTTACATCTAGAGAATCTGCGATAAAATAATGTGTTCTAAGTAGTATTACGTATTCATCGCCTAATTCTTTTTTCATCTTATGCAAATCTAATTGTAACTCAAATTTGTATTCACCCTTACCATAGAATTCATCATCTCTCCAAGTTGGGGCATATAGTATTGTCTTTTTATTTGTTGGTATATTTAGTTTCTTTCTTATGCTAGCAGCTATTTCATCTTTATTCGGTGCATGCAGAATATCATTTCTTGGATAACCAGTTTCTAACATGACTTTATTAAACATAAAACATCTCTTAAATACTTCTGAAGAGAAATAATTAGCAGCTATCAAATAATCCCAAGCTCTAGATTGTTTATACACCTGAGCTTTATATCTTGGAGTTGCGCTTGATACATCCTCTTGATCAAATACTAGTTTTTTTAATGGTGTTCCATGCCAAGTTTCTAGGAATATATTACCTTCCCTTTTTTTCACCCATTCTGGTTGTCTTCCATTAAATACGTAATACTTACTACGTGCTAAATAATAAGCATATCTATAACTAAAACGCTTTATTTTGGTGTGCTTATAAGGTATTTCAGTTCCTTTTTTATCAATCACCCAAATAAAACGATATTTTCCTGGATAGTTTTTAGACAAATATTCATAAATATATTTTGGACTATCTGAATAACTCTTTCCAAAAAAACTTTCAAGTAATACCAAATTTTCTACAATAGGCTTTTTCATAAAGAAATGAGTATATAAATATCTCATTCTTGCACGTTGACTTTTCATAAGTTTCTTAACCTTGATAAAGCCAAGATGCACGTTTACTATACGGATTGATTTTTTAATATCACCTTTAATTAATGCTTTAATTAATTTTTTACGATATCCTTTTAACTCTTTTATTACATGTGGATTGATATCTTTCATAATATTACGCATTAAATCAAAACGTTCTGTTCTCCATGCATCGTTATTGCTTCTTCTTAATCTAGGAGCGTACAATTTCACGTAATATACAATCATTTTTTTATCAACTCTGTCTCTAAGTGTTGAATCCTTTGGAATTTGACTAATTGCAACTTTATAGGCTTCTAGACATTCAAAGAAACGGTTTGGATCTTTCTTTTGTGAAAGAGAAGGGAAATTAATTGGGTCATTGTGTTTTCTTTTAATATATTTAGCAACCATTCGCTTCTCATAAATTTGAGCTTTTGAACATACTTCTACTAAGAATGGTAAATCTGAGAAGTACAATAAATTCTCACGAAAACGTATTTTGTTATCTTCAATAATCGTACGTTTCATTAAAATATGAAGAACAGATACATTCTTAAAACCTTTACGCTTTGAAATTAATATACTATGAGCATTGTTCATATTTGATTCAATTGATTGAAGTAAACGGTCAGAATCGTTTTCATCTGATTGTTCGTCCTCTGAATCACCATCTAATCCATCTTCTTCACCTTTGGCTTCATCATCTATTATGGAATTATCATCAACTGAACTATCTGAGTCATCTTCTTTTCCATTTTCTGCATTCAATTGTGCAGAATCGTTTGTATCTTCATCATCTTCATTTTCATTTTCACTCGTGTCAGGAATAAACGTTGCAAAAAAGACGCTGCGTTTAAACCAAGTATTTTTCTTCTTGCCATAAACAATATCAGCACCTTGCTCAGTACCTTGAACTAGAATTTCTAATGCATTTTCAAATAAATAATCATCACTATCTAGAAAATATATATATTCACCAGATGCCTTATCGAGTCCTAGATTTCTAGCTGCAGCAACTCCTGTTTTACCAACAGGTAACTGATACATCGATATAGATAAAGAATCTTTATAGTCTTTTAGAAATTCATCTATATTTTCTTTCACATGATCACAAACGATTAGTACATCAAAATCTTTAAAAGTCTGATCTTTTAGACTTCCTAAACAATCTTCTAAAAATGATAAACCTTCATGAAAAGGTATAATCACACTTACTTTCATGGTTTCCTCCTGTGCATTTCCGATACGTTAAATCTATCGGTTGCCAAAATAATTAGGGGCTATTAACCCCCATTTGCATGATAAATATGTTCTGAACCTTTGGACTAAATTATAGCATTATAATGCATACAAGTCAACATAACATAAAGTTTTCGGGGCGTAACAAACAGAGGACACACACATATCAAACATATGTATTGTATCCTCTTACAATATTACCTTTAATTATTGATTCATACTTAAATCTAATCGATTTATTGCACTAAATATTGCTCTAATTGACGCTCTTGTAATATTAGAACTTACACCAACACCAAATACTGTCTTACCAGTATTTACATCCATTATATGAATGTAAGCTGCCGCTTGCGCGTTAGATCCTTCACCTAATGCATGTTCTGAGTAATCTAGTATCTTTATATTAATACCTAAATCTTTCTGTAAACCTCTTTGAACAGCATCAATTGGACCACTACCAGTGGCTTCGTAAGTTCTCTCAATACCCTTATTCGTATAAACAACGATTGCCTTCGTATCAAAAGAAGTATCCGTTTCTGTTAAATCTTCAAATTTAAATCTTCTAAAATGAAGTGGCTCTTTTTGATCCAAATAATTTGCTTTAAATTCTTGCATAATCTGATCCGGTGCAACTTCTCCCTGCTTTTCAGAAATGACTTGAATAATATCAGCAAATTCTTTATGCATTCCTTTTGGCAATTTAAAGCCATAATATGTTTCCATAATAAATGCAACTCCGCCTTTACCAGACTGACTATTGATACGAACAATAGGTTCATACTTTCTACCGATATCAGCTGGATCAATAGGAAGATATGGTACTTCCCAGATTTGGCTATTTCTTTCATGCATAGCTTTAATACCTTTATTAATAGCATCTTGATGCGATCCTGAAAACGCTGTAAATACTAATTTTCCTGCATATGGATGTCTAACATGAACAGGAATCTTACAGCAACGTTCATAAACTTCTATAATTTCATTTATATTATCAATTTCTAAATTAGGATTAATACCTTGAGAAAACATGTTAAATGCAATAGTTAATATATCAACATTTCCTGTTCGTTCTCCATTACCAAATAAAGTACCTTCTACACGATCGGCTCCAGCAAGTAAAGCTAACTCACTGATAGCAATTCCAGTTCCTCTATCGTTATGTGGGTGAACACTTAGGATAATACTATCTCTATTCTTAAAATGCGTATGCATCCATTCTATTTGGTCAGCATAAACATTTGGTGTATTCATCTCGACTGTTGCAGGTAAATTAAATATTATCTTTTTGTCTGGAGTAGGCTCCCAAACATCCTGTACAGCGGTACAAATATCCATTGAAAAATCCAGTTCTGTCCCAGTAAAACTTTCAGGTGAATATTCTAATATAATCTCTCCTGGAAAATCTTTTGCATACTCTTTTACTAATTTTGTACCATCAATAGCTATTTGCTTTATTTCGTCTCTACCTAAGCCAAATACCACATCACGTTGAAGTGTTGAAGTGGAATTGTATACATGAACAATGGCCTTTTTAACACCTGCTAAGGCCTCAAATGTTCTTTTTATTAAATGTTCACGGCATTGAACTAATACTTGAACAACCACATCATCAGGTATTAACCTACGATCAACTAATTGACGTAAAAAATCAAATTCTATCTGTGAAGCAGAAGGAAATCCAACTTCAATTTCTTTAAAGCCTAACTTAACAAGTAAATTAAAAAACTCAACTTTTTCTTCCACTACCATTGGTTCAATTAATGCTTGATTACCATCTCTTAAATCTACGCTACACCATATTGGTGCTTTTTCGATCTGCTTATTAGGCCATTGTCTAATTGGAAAATCTACAACAGGTACTCTTTTATATCTCTTAAAATTCATCATGATAATATCCTCCAAAATTTATAATTTTACATTTTAAAAATGACTTATAATAAATGAAACATTATTAATTAGCCACGGAGTCGATATATCACACTGTATTTTTTTACAATAAATAATTTGGCGTTGTCTACTCTAGCCCCATCCTTATCATCCCTTTGCTCATAGATAAAATAGCTTGTTATTAGTTGTTCTACATTATATCATTGCACTCAAAATTTTACAACTGTTATTTTAAGAATTTATTTTATTAAATATGCCATATTTTATGTCGTATATATATAAATATGGTACTTATAATTATGCGCAAGCTTCTTTTAATATAACTGAAAATAAAATTGTTTCAGTGAACAGAATAAAATGCACTATTATACACAAAAAATAATGTACAATCTAATTATAATATATCACATTTACGTGATTTTACTAGCATGTTACTATTACATTAAATCAAACTTAGGAGGTCATATATGTTTATTAAAGGATATACCTATGGATATGGAGCTAAAAAAGGAGCTTATCGCACCCAAAAAGCTATGGAATCTGTAGACAGGCTTTGTGAAACAGGAACAGAATGGATGTGCTTAGCATTTAACATACAGCAAAAAACTTACTCTTCAACAGAGATACTCTTTGACTATCGTAGAACTATTACCGATAAAGATGTTATATTTGCAATCAATCGTGCACATGAGAAAGGCTTAAAGGTTTGTCTAAAACCGATGATTAATTGTGATGATGGCATGTGGAGAGCTTTAATTAATTTTCCAGATGAAGATATGATGGGAAATGATAAGTATTGGAAAGCATGGTTTGAAAGCTACTCTGCTTTTCTATGCCATTACGCAGAAATTGCCGAAGATTATAACTGCGAAATGTTTTGTCTAGGTTGTGAAATGTTAGGTACTGAACGTAAAGAAACTTTTTGGAGATCCTTAATTAAAGAAGTGAAAGAAATCTACCACGGACCATTAGTTTATAATACAAACCATGGAAAAGAAGAAAATGTAAAATGGTTTGATGAATTAGATTACATTGGTACTTCTGCTTATTATCCAGTAGCTGAATATCCGGGCGATTCCCTAGAGAATATGACAAATAAGTGGAGACAAATTGCAAAGAAATTAAAAGCAGTTAGCGAAAAGTTCGGTAAACCTATTCTGTTTATGGAAATTGGATGTAGAAGTGCAAAAGGTTGTGCTATGATGCCTTGGGATTTTACCCATCGTGATTTCCCTATGGATGAAGAGGAACAAGCTAATTTTTATGATTCTTGTTTAACAGCTTTACATGATGAACCTTGGTTTGCAGGAGTGTTCTGGTGGGATTGGAGTATTGAGATTTATGATTCCAAAGAAGTTGCATCAAAAGACCTTGGATTTAATATTCATATGAAAAAAGCGGAAGACGTAATAAAGAAATGGTATAAAGAAATTATTAAATAGTTAATTCTATAATAATTATATATGTAATTATTTAATGGTAGATATCTAAGTCCATTTATTTAATAGCTTTATTTATGAATCAATATATGCATTAACCAATTATATGCAATTATTTAATTCAATATTAGAATAGACAATTGTATATCAACCTTTATATAAATATAGCATACAATAAATATTTTTTCTGGATTTAAATTGCTCATTGATAGCGTTTAACCAGTCAAATGTTTAATGTATGCTATTTAAGTATTATGTGTAATTATTTTTTTATTTTTACAAAAGATCTTTCTTGTTATTCCGTTAAATCTTCCCCAAGACCTTCTTCAATGGCTGTTATTAAGGTTATAAGAGCTTCTTTTTCATCTTCTCCCTCGCAAGTAATCTCAATTTCATCTCCGGTTTTTATACATGCACCCAAAACGCTTAGTACACTTTTAGCATTCGCAATAGAATCCTTAAATTTAATGTTAATCTTAGATCTATACTCTATCGCAGTTTTACAAAGTATACCCGCTGGTCGTAAATGTAATCCAGATGGATTTTTTACTACAACCTTATTACTTACCATTTTCCTACCTCCTATAAACCGCCTTTGGTTTATTGTATGTATTCAATTTAATTGTAGATATGAATATAATCTAATCCGATTCATTTAATGTTACACTAACACTAGGATTTGATAAGGTTATCCCATTTTCCACTGTATCAAATTGAATATTATATAATTTTGTTCCTGCTTCTGCATCAGAAAAATCGATATACGGTTTCAAATCATTTTTATTAATATTAGGTAATAAAGTATTGTGACCATAAACAAAAACATCAATTTCAGCATCTTTATTAATGGTTGCACTTAAACCCTGCGGTAAATTTCTTATCTCCAACTCATCAACGGCGTAACTTACTTCTTTGCTATCTAATTTTTCTATATCAATATTTATAACAGCATTTTGATTTTCATCAATTAGTATAACATTATCCTTAATAAAGTCTTGTATATTAACTTCGTCCACTATATCATTTCTCTTAAAGTCAATATTATACTCACCCATAATATATTGTACTTTATCAAGATCTTCTTGTTCACCAGCAATTACAACCTGTTTTGGTTCATACTCGAAATTTACATACTCATAACCATAGTATGGAGTTCCTTTTAATTCTATGAATAAATTAACTGTTTTCGTTTTTAATAGATTAACCGACACTTCTACTTCTTCATAGTTTAAAGTCATTTTACTAGAATCCATCAAAGTACCATTTTTATCATAGACTTTAGGTATTAAAATACGATTTTTAATGGATTCACTTATATTATTCACATCAACTTCTACTACTACTTCTTTTATTTTATTCATTACAGTTTCTGCTCCAGATACCTGTATGATGTTAGGTCTAGCTGTTTTCTCTTTAATGTAATACCCTTCTGCAACGGTACCTTTCTCTACTACATCAATACGAAACTGTTCTGTCTTAAGATTTTCTAATCTAACCTGCATTGTAAAGGTATCTCGATCAATAATATCTACTGATCTATTGTATTTAGGTATTGAAACGACGATAGGAACTGCATCTACGATGGACAATTGTGATAAATCAGCTATAGCTTGAAAATCTGATTTTCTTAATGCTTCTATTTTCGATCGTTTACCTTTTACTTTAACATCTATTGTATCTCCAGATACCACTTCATATACTTTATCTTTTGATTGCAAAACTTTTTCATTAATTTTAGTTACAGGGATATCTTCAAATGTTTCTGTTTTAACTGGGTCATCCACATTCAATATAACAATCCAGAGAAGCACTGCCAAAGCTGTGGATAGAATCTTAAGACCTATATTCTTAGTCAATCTCTCTTTCATGTTTCGCTCTTCCCTTCCATAACTTAATTTTCTTAACATCCGTTACTTTATTCTGAGCAACAATAAGTTTATTATGCAAATAATCACCATCAACATTACGTATTAACGTCCCGCCCGTGGCAATGGATACCTTACCCGTTTCTTCTGAAACAATAATTGTTATACTATCACTAACTTCACTTATACCTATTCCCGCTCTATGCCTAGTTCCTAAGTCTTTGCTTAAATGCATATTGTCAGTTAAGGGTAAATAACACGTAGCTGCTGCAATTCTATTTCCTCTAAGTATTACTGCTCCATCATGTAAAGGAGTATTATGTTCAAAAATATTTATTAATAACTGGCTGCTAATTAAGGAGTCAATTTCGATACCGGTTTTTTCAAATTCACTTAAATGGACATCTTTTTCAATTACAATAAGCGCTCCCGTTTTTGTCTTTGCTAATTCAAAAGTAGCCTTTACAATTGCATTCACTACATGATCAGAAAAACGTTCACTCTTATCTTTTGAATCATTAAAATTAAATAATGGAGTTACTAAATTATTTTGTCCAAGCTGTTCTAACGCTTTACGAAATTCAGGTTGGAAAACAATGATTAAAGCTATAATACCAACATTAATACTCTTAAAGAATATCCAAAGTATAACATTCAGGTTTAATATGGAAGCTATTAGCCAAACGATAAGCAATACAATAAGACCCTTCACCAACATCCAAGCTCTTGTCTGTTTTACCCAAGTTATAACATGATAAATCGCAAAAGCGATTATAAGAATTTCAAGAATATCAGTTATTCCTATCTTGGGGAGTGATAGCCAAGCTACGTAATCTTTAAAAAAACTTATTATCGTCTCCATATAACCACACCTGCTTTACTAAGTATTATTTTGAATCATTTTTATTTTTCGTACCATAATCCTCGTACTCCAAATAATCATCATCGTCATCGTCTGATATGACTTCAATATTTATCTTACCTGTTAAGCCTTCATGTAAAGTAGCATTTTTTTGTGTATTAAATCGCTTTACATTTATTTGTGGTGTTGTAACATTAATTTTAGGAACTGCTTTGACATAATAATAGTAATCTTCATCTTCAAATTGAACATGTTCTACCCCAGTGTAATCCAGTGTCATATAGAAAAACTGCATAACCACTGCGATAATAGCAGAAATTAATGTTCCCAATATCATGGCACCAATTTGCTCAGAGACGTCTAGTCTTAAGTCACTGATTAAGAATGCTAAAATACAAGTAAGTGCTCCAGATGCAATTGCAATCTCACGAGCATAATCGAATTTTTTACGTCTAATAACATAAGTTACAATGATAATCAGTGAAAATATAATTATAGACATAATCATTTGTTTATTGTTTACTAAACTATTAATAACATAAGTATATAACTGAAGAGTATCATCTATACTTACATCAACTTGCATACTTGCTGCCTCTTTCATAATTTTAAATAAATAGTAAATTATGACTCCACAACTTGTTGGAACTATTGAGATAGGAGTTGTAAATAATCCAAGAACAATAGGTACAAGATAAGGCATCTTTAATAAATATAGAATAGGAATTGCAACTACGACATATCCTAATCTTGGCGTAAAACGAACAAATAATAAATACATTATCATTATAATCAAGATTATGATTACAGATAATATTTTGGATACAAAGTAAATATGCCCAATGGATACAAATGCTGCTAATAATACAAGGACAGCAGATGGTGTAAACGCACTTAACAATGATAAAGCTAATACAATTGGTAATTGTTTTAAGCGATTGTCATACCCTATTGTTGTATTGATTAATTGTAGAACTATAAATGCGGTGATAAATTTGAAAAAGGGATCGATATATAGTTCATATTTTTGATATAGAGTTCGTAACCTCGCTCTTAATACTAATAACGTCATCATTGTTTATGCCTCCTCACTACCATTATTTTCATCATGGTAGATATTGTTTAATTTCTTTAGGGTTTTATAATATTTCGATAAGTGTTTTCTAGATTTATCATATTTGATTGAGTATCCAATTAATGAGCCTGTTACATATATGGTTATTAACATAATATAAAAACCTAAGATATATTGACCTAATCGTACAAAATCAAGACTGACTGCCTTACTAATAAGGTATTCTGCTTTATACATCCCTATCATTAATAAAATTAGAATATAACCAACTGTCACGCTTACGATAGATTTTAGTAATTGAAATCTAACATAATCTGTTTTATAGAACTTGCCCATTTTTATTTCTTCTTTACCTTCATTTTCTTCGTACAAGGCAAGCTTTGTCATGATTCTAATCTTTCTATTATTTAACATTGTATTACCTCCACTTTATATCTTGGACAATCTTCCCCTTTTCCACATATATACAAATAGGATATATGATAACCGTGCTAATTACATACTTCTCTTTGTATTTTTTACAGTATTATCATACATTATAACACAATGAGTAATTATTTTCGAGCCTTATTTTTAAAGATTATGCATTTTTTTCTTAAATTTACCTAAATATAAAATAAAAATTTGTTTTATTTCAACTCAAAAAGAGCTGTCTAATCAAGATTTGTAAAGAATTTTACTTCATCTAATTGGACAACTCATTCATTTATATCACAAATGGTTAGTATCAGAGTGGTAGCAACAATCTTCTTGCTTTCCTATTCTGCGCATCACTGCGAAAGACTAATGAACTGCTCTGGTGCACTTGGGAAGGCCACCGTCTTAAATGCAACTACCATCTTTTCAATTCTCTCAATGCTACACTGATATGAACGGATGTAGTCGTTTAAATCAGGGTTATCGCTAGAAAATTTTGGGGCGTCTATATCGCATTTAATCACTGTACAGTAGGGATGGTCGAAATGTAGCTCCACGTTGAACGTCTGAAAAGGTCCCGGAACATCAAAACACTTTATCGTTGTCATTTGATTCTCTTTGTCATCATCTGACTTTAAGGTAGCACGTGTCTGGTGCTTTTTCATTAAAAAATGAATAATATACGGTGCAAATAATTTAGCGCGCTCTGGCACTGTACTGACATAGCGCTTGATGCCCGCTACTGAGCCTTCGAATAAGGGGATGCTGTCCTCTTTAATGGTAAAGGATTTCAGTTGCTTCCCATAAAAAACGGTTTTGTCAGGTTTTTTACTCATGCAAAACATCTTGTGTCGATAATCAAAGATGATTTTTGTATCCCAATGATCAAAGTCAAATCGCTCGGAAATAATAAACTGTTCTCTAAGTAGTTGGTTTCTATCATAAAATTCTATGTACTCCCTTAATCCCTGCATTGTCAAATAGATTTCCTTGTCAGCCGCTATATCGATCTTATTTTGGCAAGTACCACAAATGTATTCGTCCTCGATTTTTAATGGCAAGAGCCACGAATTTAAGCTACCGCAGATAGGACAAAGGTTTTTTTTAGAAAATAAGTTCATAATCATTTCCTCCTTATGTTTTACGATTAGAGTGTCAAAAGTCGTTATTGTATACATTCGCATACTTAATTTCAATTTGTTAAAATCGTGATAAATAATATGATTAAAGTTATATTATTAATTATTTGACTTCGTCTTCGGATATGATATTCCACAGCTTAACTTAAATAAATCATATCCCCTTTTCCTTTCTTTTTGAGTGAAACCCCATGATATAACTGGGGATACGCTTCATCGGTCTTTTTAATAGCGCGTTATATTCCTTTTCCACCTCCCGATAAACCATAAGCTTATGCTCTAATATATTTTGTGCTGCTGCATCATTTTCACCACCGCGTTCCTGCATATGTAATCTACGGTGCATATGTATCTGCTCGGTGATAGAATCAAGGCTATTACGCTTTACGGATAGTTCCTTAAAACACACTATAAACCACAGTGTAACAAATATTATCACACAAATTACTGCAATAAACCATCCAAGTGCGGCTATTGTCATAGAACTTCACCCCATTTTCTTGTAAGATTACTGTCATCGACATAACAATATCAAATTCTAATCTTAAAAACCGTTTACAGCACGAATCGTGTCTCCTACCGCACGAATCGTATGATAAGATTCTTGTAGCTACTATTGCTTTATGCTACAATATAATTGGATAATTTTACATAAATGGAGGAGATGAACATGCATATAGCTGTTTGTGATGATAACATAGATGAGCTTTCCCGTATTTCTTCTTTGCTTCAGGATTACTGCCAGGAGTGCGACACTTCGGTTACATACGAAGCTTTCCACAGTGCTACGGAGCTTTTAGAGACTATGAGAGTAAGAAGGTTTGATTTATTGCTTTTGGACATCCTTATGCCAGGTGTTACAGGTATGGATGCTGCGAAAGAAATTCGCTGTTCGGATAGTGATATTCCAATTATTTTTCTTACCTCATCCCGCGAGTTTGCCGTGGAGAGCTACCGTGTAGGTGCCAAGGATTACATATTGAAGCCCGCGCGTAAGGATGAGATCTTTCCATCCATTCATAAACAACTTGCTAGGTTTACACAGGAGGATGCGTATCTGACTTTGAAAACTGGAAGCGGCATCGTAAAGCTGCCCTTTTCGCAAATTGTATATGTGGAAGTCATAAATCGTAAGGTTCAGTTTATCCTTGCAAATGGCGAGATGCGAGAAGCTTATGGCTATCTTACTGATTATGAGAGATATTTGTTGTCAGACCCCCATTTTTATAAGCCCCACCGTTCCTATATAGTAAACCTGAGCCAAGTGACTGAACTTAATAAAGATGGCTTTACTACCATGCTGGGTAAAACTGTTCCAGTTGCAAGAGATGCCTTTTCGATTGCAAAAGCTACATATATGAAATATCTGCTTTCGCCAAATGAAGGGAGAGATATATTATGTTAGTTAATAATTTAATCATCCTTCGCTCCGGCATTGTTTTGGTTTTCGGTATAGGGGTGTCTCTTTTATTTGCAGGTGTACAATATACGCGTGCAAGGAAACTGATGATTGTTATTTTTTTTACACTTATACTCTTCACTCAAATATTCTGCTGGCAGATGTTTGGGTTGCAAAATACGATGAAACTGTACCCCTTCATTACGCATTTGCCAGTGATTGCATTCCTCGTCCTATGTTTCAAACGTCCATTGCTGGTTTCAATTAGCAGCGTACTAACAGCCTATCTTTGTTGCCAGATACCACGCTGGTTTGGCTCGGTAGCATCGTCCATTTCTGGTAACCGTTTTGCTGATTATATCACTTACTTGATTGCTATGGGTTTTGTTTACTATTTCCTAAAAAGATATGTGGCTCATTCAGTAGTACAATTAGTAGAGCGCTCAACACGCTCCTGCCTACTTTTTGGTGCAGTACCACTGTTGTACTATTTGTTTGACTACACCACTACCATCTATACACATTTGCTATATTCCGGTGCTCGTGAAGCGGTACAATTTTCTCCTTCTGTCATTTGTATTTTTTACTTATTATTTGTTCTCCTATACTATAATGAATCCCAAAAACAAGCCAAGACTCAGCGGGAGAGAGACATCTTTGCTTCCCAGTTTGAGCAGGCCCGATTAGAACTTGACACGATGCGTCAGATGCAAAATAACACCATGATCTATCGCCACGATATGCGCCATCACCTGTCACTGATTGGCGGTTTTGCAGCCGATGGTGATCTCCAGAAAATCAAAGAATATCTTGCAAGTACTAAAGCAGCTATTGATTCACTTACTCCGATACGATATTGCGAAAATGAAACAGTAAATCTGATTTTATCCAGCTTTGAAAGTAAGGCAAAAAAGATGCAGGTAATTCTACATACAAATGTCAAACTTCCAGAAGAACTTGATGTGAACGATAATGAACTTTGTGCTTTACTATCCAATGCACTAGAGAATGCCATTACCGCAGCTGCATTGGTAGATGATAAAAAACTTCGCAAGGTTTATATCCATGCCATCATCAATGGTGGAAAACTGGTTATTTCCATAGAAAATGCTTATGTAGGAAAGATTGATTTGGAAGGTGATTTGCCAAAATCAAATAGAAAAGAAGCCGGACATGGCTATGGGATTAAGAGTATTGTATCTATAGTGGATCGTAACGGGGGGTTATATTCTTTTGAGACGGAAGGTGGAGTGTTCATTCTCAGACTTTTACTGCCACTCGGTAAGGGAACCTAGAAATACCACTTAAAGGCTAATACAATAGTGGTATTTCTATAATTTTAAAGGAAAATACAATTCGTATGCTCTATCCCTTTGTTTTGGACGGATTATATATAGGTCAAATTTATCCAAATAAAAAAACGATGCGAAGTTAACATTCAACTCGCATCGTTTCTGACACGTTGTTTTCACACTTTATTTTATACGTCCACATTTCGAACAATTTACTTAGTGTGGCCCAATAACCAAATATTTGATGTGTCTTTCATCTACTATTACCTGATAATCAATTTTGTCTGTCTTTCATCTACTATTACATGATAGGCAATTTTGTCTGTTTTTCATCATATAAAGCATATGTAATTCTCTCTTTTGATTTACATTCATCAATATGTTTATTATAAAACAAGATAGCTTCATCTGTAAAAATAAACAATATTTCTACATCTAAATTTACAAACTGAGACTCACTTAATACATAATCCTTAACTAGACCTCTAAGTTGAAGTTTCGCATAATCGTTGATAATTCCACATGCTTCCTTTTTTCTTACAGATAATTTTTTTTTCTGATTAATATATTCTATCATGCAATCTCGATGTTTATCAAATCCACTTTTGCCACCGCATGATTTTCTGGTACTTTTCACCTCTATAAAGATTAATTTTTCAGGCTTCCTATCACTAAATTTAACGGCTAACATATCAGGTTTATTATTGCTTTTATCTTTTTCTTTTTCTTCTTTATTTTTGTGAGCTTGTTGAAATTCAAGATTATACACAAAATATCCATTATCAATGTTATTTAAATTTCTCATCAGTTCTTGCTGTCGTATTTTTTCAATATAAACAGGTTTCATCCTATTATTCTTTAATCTTCTAAACTCATTTGTTTGTTTATTCTTATCAAAGTAATCTATGAATATTAACTTCATTATTTCATATACCTTCAAAATAAATTCGTCGTCTTGTAAATCCACGCCTTTACATATCATATACCCATCTTTATTTATAAACCCCAATTCATTAATAAGTTGGTCTTGTAATTTTTCCCACCCAAAAGTGTATTTTGCATGATTAAATATAATACTTAATGTAAAATATCCTTTTGACTTTTGTAAAATAAAAAATCTATGATTGTTGTAATAAATTACTGCCATATTTCCACTATTCCCTCTAAAACATAACTCCAAAGGAAAGTTATCTGCTTTAGCTTTGTCAATGATTTTCCTAAATCCGTATAGTTTACCACCAGGAAGGAACTCGTCAACAAAATCTATTCTTCTTGAGTCATTTTTCTCTATTAATTCCATCTTTTTAATCCCCCATCATTTGTTATTGAAATCTACCTTGCTATTCTTTTTATTATACACAACCCTTGTCATCGTTCTCCCTAAAAGTTTACTCTTGATTTTAAAGATATGCCATTATATTAAAAAGAATAATTTCTATATTCTCTCTCCAAACGAATAGGCCACTTCCTCTTCTTCCAATTTGGCATCCTTTTAGTACTTTTCATGTGCTTGCATAACATTTCACTCCATCTTTCAATGTTATTGTATGTTTCTCCTTTCATTACCTATATCATCATTTGATATCTTGTTTCATGTTTTCTTATCCGATTCCATCGTTACTTTTATCCCTACACGCACCTGTCTTTACTAAGCAACATACTTCTCACCATCACTCAAATAAATAATTCTCTGTTTCAATTTTTCCGATATATTTAATTTTTCAAATCCCGCTTTATTCTCTGTATGGATAGGAATAATTGCTTTACATGGATTTATAGCGGAAATTACTTTTTCTATACATTTTGTGGTAGCATGACCACTGGTATGCAGTTTATATAGTTGATCAGGTGTAAAAGGCTTAAGAAATTCAGCTAGCTCTCCATTAAAAGCTTTTATTTTAGGATCAAGATATCCTTCCCACATAGAATATATGATTTTGGGCTTTAAATCTTCAAATCGTTCTATCCATTTTTTATATTGCTCCCCTTCTTTTATCAGTATGATAAACCCTTTTTCTCTCATATACTCTTCCTGTGTCATTTTCACTTTATTCAAATAATAATTCCAATTAACTTGATAAACCGACTTAAATTTATAAAGATAATTGGCTTTCTTCCCAGCATACTTTTTAAAATTCTTTATTTGTTTATATACATATCCATTACTATAGAATCTCATTCCATTCATCTCTGCCGCTTTATAAAATGACCATAAACTATCAAGATTCGTTGAGGAACATAATAAAAAAATGTATCTATTCTCTTTAAAATAATGAAATGCTGTCTTCTGCATTTCTAGCTCTGTCATCACGTTTTCCATTTGACGATTCATCATGGTTCCCTCTGTAATCAGTACGTCTATCTTACGATTCCCATACTTAGTTATGTAGCACCGAATCATATCTAATAGTTTATCCCCTCTGTAACCATGATTTCTATAATCACCAGTGTGTAATATTGTTAAATCTGGCGTTTCGATAAGAAACATATAAGCATCATAGGCTGAATGATCCACTGAAAAAGGTGTCACTTTTATATCCCCACATGGAATAGTTACTTTTTCAACAATTAAATGCATTCTATTATTATCACGTAGTATCTCCAAAGCACCATTATCTTTTATTGTATCATAAATTGTCATCATGATTTGTCTAGAGCACTCTCCCATATATAAGGGTACTTCTTTTTGTATGGTTTGAAACATCCCGACATGATCTCCATGATAATGTGTAAAAAATACACCGTCACATTTTTTTCCTACATAATTTAAGCCATCAATTTTTAACTCATGTGAATCACTTTCTGTACCTGGTAATTCTTCACCAAAATCAACAAATATCCTATGATTTTCTGTTTTTATTTCCGTTACACAACCCCCAATTTGATTCGTTCCACGGTGAATTACTATTGTTGTTGCCATATGAATTCTCCTCTCAGCTAGTTAATCTCCAATTGAAATTCCTTAATCCCATTTATGGAAAAATTGAATTGCCTTTATCTCCACTCTAAATGTACATATTGATACAATTATCTCGTTTCCATTCCCTTATTTAATCCGAATATCACTTGCTGTTAGATGTAATTCCTGTAACTCATGAAATGGAAATGAAAAACTCTCACTATCCATCCCACCAATTGCTAGCGACCAGTTTTCTTCGTAATAATCAAGCATTAGATGACTTCTCTGATAACGTTTAAATGACTTCAATATCGTTGAAACAAATTCGGTTCTCATATGAAACATAGTAACAGAAAATCTGTTATAGTTTTTTGCATTCATAATGTCATCACTTAATTGGATTTCACTGTCACTACAGGCCAATTCCATGGTAAACATATCGTTATCATCTGCTGTCATTTTTATTGTTACATATCCAGGTTCAGAAAAGAAAGAAAAGATATTCTCTTGTCTATTCTGTATGATATCGGTTAAATTCACTAGCAGTTTCTTTACGAAATCCTCGCTATCATATCGTGACGCTGTTATCTCTACCTTTTGAACATTATCCTGAACGTACCAATTAAACCAACCAGATTCTATACTTATAATTCCAAACTCCATGATATCAACTCCTTCTCCGTAAGTGAATTATCTTATTTTAATTTTTTCAGCTAATTCTTTCATTTTATCTAATGAATTATGACACTCTGTTGAATAAACCACTACAGGTCCCATTGAATTGAGTTTTTCTTTTAATGATGGACAGATTCGAAGGATTTTCTCTTTTAGCTCACCATTTTCCAGTTTTAATACAATACCTAATGTATATTCATCCATAGAACTCACTAGTAGCTTCAACTCATCATTACTCATCTTGTAAATCAATTGCAACTTAGAATATGCTACGGAACAATATTTTAACATATCAAGTGTATCCATGTATCTTACATCATTCAACGGATTACTCATGGCATCCTTAAATATATTAGCTATATTACTAACTTCACAATACTTTTCTATAATATTTTTTACTCTATCATCACCCAACAAATATACTATTCTTATAACATCTTCGCACTTTTGACCTACTAATATTCTAAGGATTTCAGTTGTAGTATAAGTATCCACCATGAATTTAACGGTTTGCGGTTGCTGTATTCGTCTAAGCATTATAAAATCGTTTTGGTTAACAACTATATGATAGTTAAATTTATTTATAAGATTTTTATAATATTGAATATTTTCATCTAAGTTACCTTTTCTCATTGCTGCATACATGGTTGCATTGGTACTGATATCATATGTCTGATTTAGTATTAGGTCAAACCCTGTTGCTATCACATTTTGAGCTTCCCGATCAGACACTGTTGCATTCAAATAGTCCTTGAATTGACCCGCTTTCTTTCCTTTTCCACGTATAATTTCAAAACCTAACCTGTAGTATAACTCTTGATAGTAACCATATCGATAACCTAAGCTATACATTGCTGCCATCTTGAGTATGTTTACATTAGAATCACCGCAGTAAGAACGCTTCTGTGCTTGCTGAAGATAAGTAATTTCTTTAATTATTCTATAATTCTTTTCCTTTTCATATATCTCTGAAAATTGAATCATTGAATGTTCTTTTAGAATTATTGATGCTACTGCCATTTTATCCTGACAGTAATTCACCTCATGATACACTCCTACTGGTTCTTTACACCAAAGATATTTGGTCAGAATACTACCAACAAAATCACCTGTTTTCTTACAGATATCTCTTATTATGTCAATGCTAGATCCTTTCAGTGCAAAATAAACAGATTCTGAATCCATAACAATTAATAATTCTAACATTTTATCTGGGTCAAGTTTTAATACTTCCTGCATTCTAATCTCCGCTTTTTCATTTTTATCTGGTAGCCCTTGATACCACGAAAGACCATGTAGATTATACTCTAGTTCTGATTTATCAAGAAGAGTTATTAACTGAACCATCTCATCATTAGACAAATATGACGCCATTAATAACAGTGTTTCATATGGTGATGAATTACGAAAAATATCTTCTATTCCATATCTTATTATTTGTACCTTAACTAATTCATCTTCATCAAGATATTGAGTGTTCCTATATTGGTCAATGATAGAAATTACTATTTTACTTTCTATTCCACAAACAGCTAACCTTATGGCATTTTTTATCAATACAGGCAACGAATTGTTTTCTACTACTTGTTCTATTGCCAATATTCCTTCTTTCCAAGCTATATCTATAAGTACAATTAAAATTTTTGCTATATCAATAATACTATAGTTTTTTAATTCACTCATATTTACCCACTCCTTTCAAGAAGATTATGTCATCAATATACATTTATATTTTCTAAGTAGATATCCAGTTATAAACTGAAAAAGGATCAAAACAGTAAGCTAAACCCATATTAACCCAGACTTTATTCTCTGATATAAGTTATATTATTCTATTATCAAGGTACAAGAAAAGGTTTATCAAACCATGTATCATTTGATAAACCTATCTTAACACATTTATAATTTTCTGTCAGAGCGTCATTTCAACCTTATGTCGCTATTACTCATGAACTACGTAAAACCACTGAAATAAACCATTTTCTTTAGAACTAATCTTACGTCTATTTATATTTAGGGGTATACTTTTTATCTCTTTTAAGAAAGCAAAATCACGCTGAACCATTCGTTTTGCAGATTTACTAGAATAAAATTGGTTAATCTCAGATTCCGATATCTTACCATACTGGAGAAATAAATCTAACCATCCAATTAATCGTATTAAATGTAGAAGCCTTCTACTCTCTCCTGTCGGTCTTCCCACTTCATTCCACTTTTCTTGAGAACGTATACAATCATTGATTTCTTCTAAGGATGTAAATAATTTATTATGCAAATTATAACTCCACTCATAATCCTGTTCTATTGTTACTCTGCCTGTTTTGATTAATTCGTTGACATAACGGTCCACTGTGTATTTTGATACCTTCAAATTATCTTCTATTAAAAAATCTCTCCATTTGTCATAAGTAAACCCAAAATCGTCAGATTCTTTAAATATATTATAATATAATGTCAATAGACGCTCTAGCTTTTTTACAGAAGTAAAACTTTTAACTGATGATTCATGGGGATACGTATTATTTGAATCCTTTGTTACCTTATCAATAGGCTCATTCTCTTTCTCCAACAGCAACTTCTCCTTATTAGGAATATCATCTCTAATAAGAAAATCTGCCCAACCTTGCAAGCTCTCTAAACTTTCTACCTGTTTCTGACACCATTTTAATTTATTAATATAAAACGTAATCTTATCAAGAACTTCTGTCTGATAATCCTTATAATGATTCTTAATAACCATTGCTGATAGTTCATATAAAACCATACTCAGAGCATGAGTTTCAACTTGTACCGTCCTGCACCCCTGTCCAATTGCATGGCAAAGTGCAATATCATACTCCTGATCCATTTCCTTGGCTACCGCATCACATCGTATAATTGCTCTTTTAGCAATGGTCATTTTCACTGTTCCATGTGCCCATCCATTACTGAATTCATACGCCTTCCTAATCTCTATTTTATCTGGATACTTTGACATTAACTCGTTCATAGGAATTTGTAGGCATTCAAATGCCCATAGTACAAGTGTTATGTGTTTTTGTTCACTAATCAATCTTCTTAAATCCTTAAGACATTCGCTATTTCTTGCAAAAAGCATCTTATTACGTTTCCTAATTCTTAACTCCACATCATTAAATATACAATTTCCTCCTTAATAAACGACCGTTTGTTTATATTCCAATATGTACCTGCAAACTATTATATCACTGCAAAATTAATATTTCACGAAGAATCATAACCTATTTCCTTGCAATATCACCCATGTATTTACGATATAATGGTATTCCGTAATATTCGCTATCAAAGTACATAAGAGAATATCCTATGGAATACGTAATTTTAAACGCTTCCGTACAAGAATAATACATTGCTCTATGTGATAAAAAAACGGTGAAATGTGGTTTATTACGCATGTTTAAAAAAAGGTTTTTAAGGTGCTCAACATAAAAAAGTTATAAAATCAGTAATGGTGTGGGATTCATCCCACACCCACTATTGACAAAGAACCCAATAATAGAGTTGACTAATCAAGAAATTGTAATTTAATTTACTTATTTCGATTAGACAACTCTTTAAAATATTAAATTATGTTATTTTTAGTAATCAGATTGACTATTACTTTTTAAACATGTGAAAACTTTGGCAAAAATAAATGAACGTAAAAATTTTTTCCGCTAATCAGATTAAATACTGCAAACTCGTATATTTTTAAAGTGACAATGACTTCCCTCTCGCACACTTACACCAATTTGCCCATAACCAAATTCATCATCTTCTAATTCAAATATTTTTTCTCCATTTACATACGCACTTATCTTGTTATTTACCACTCGTACCTTCAATGTTGTATCCATGTGATATATTAGGGAAACTTCTTTTTTTGCTAGTACACTATAGTCCTTATGTCGTTTTAAGAGTGCTAGCTTGTTCTCCCCATACCAACCAAATGCATAACTGCGAATTCCCCCTTGTAATCTAAAATGAATCAAATGATAAAAACCACACTGTGGATTTAACGTACATTCATACTCATAGTCTTTGTGATAATAAGGACCCGTATAGGCTTCCGCTTCATCAAAGCAACTACCACTTAAGTATTCACCATCTAATTCCCACATACCATTTTTCATTGTAAACTGACTGATTTCCTTATGAAGAGTACAGTGACCGAAGCCATAATTCTCAATATGCTCTTTGGTAAAATCAATGTTGTACTCAGGACTACCATAGAAACCAAACCGTTCCATATAGATAATTAGTACTTTATCATGTATCCTTGTATTACCACTTCTATAAAATTCAATCCCTGCTTCTTTGATTAAGCAATTTTCAATCTTAGGAATATTATATTCTATTTCATTCCATTCACTTGTTAATTCGTAGGCCTTAGAATAATGAATCACATCGTTATTAATATCTTTGATATAAAGTCTCGCTAATACCTCAAATCCACTATCATTTTTAAGTACACTCTTTATTGTTTGCCCTGGATATAAGATCGGTGTAAATGCAGGATCATATCTAGAATCATGTAAATCCTTTGGCTGGTAGTAGGTCTTATGAAATAACTTTATCTCGCTAGAATTTTGTAATCGATTCGTAACAAGTTTTAAGCAACGTTTATTCGTACCTTCTATCATCACATTTTCTATATGTGGTTCTGATCGAATATCATTTGTCTCAATGCGCATTGCTTGCGTAGATTTTGAAAGATTAAAATTTAATACATATTCTTCTGGATTCACCAAATCCTTGGGTGGTTCTATACCTTCAATCTTGTATGCCAACTCACAGAACACTTCTGTTGTCTTTGCTACTGTGGAAATATTTAAGCCACCAATCAAACTTGAAGATAATAATAAATCATTGATTGGTTTCACCCATTTATCTTCAATCTGATCAATTCCAACTAAAACACCCATAATAGACCCGACATTTCCAGCGTTACAGTCGGTATCCCATCCACACATATTACAGATGCATTGTGTCTTTGTAAAATCACCTTCTCCGTAAAGCATGGATAGCATCATCACAGCAGCATTCGGTATGATATGGCAAACCCCTAGATATTTATCATATCCATAGTTTGTGTGAATGTATTTCAAACAATCGCGCCAATTTTTTCTTGTATCATTATGATAAAAATGAATGACGTCATTTAATACTCTTGCATATTCTGAGTCTTTTGGAATTAAATCAAGCCCAATTTCAATAACCTTCATAATATCTGTTTCTTCGTATGCTGCACTAATGCATCCTGCAACAAACATGGCACCATGCAAAGCTTCACCATCATGTGAAACCCGAGCCATTTTTCTTGCATATTCTGCAGCAAGCTTAGGGTTTCCAGGTGCTACAAAGCCCCAACAATCACTAAAGATTTGACCGCCGATTTGTTCTGCACATGCTAAGCCATTTTGTTCAATTGATCCGGAACGTGGAGCAACTATTCCACTTTTTAGATTGTAATATGCAGTATGCTCCGTAGAGATACCATAACCACCCCACCAAAAGAAGGCGTGATTTTCAGGTGCATAGTTCAACCAGGTATTACCCATTTCTTTCTCTGTTATTTGATCGATCTGATGCGCGTAATCATGAATCGCTCTTACGAAAAATAATGGTCCATTGCTATCATCATCCGCTGCATAGTCTTTATAGTCTACAAGATAATCCTTAATTTCTCCGTAAATCTTTTGAATCTGTTCATAAGGCCAACCCTCGATTGGAGACCCTAACCTGATACCTATAATCTTACCTAGCCAACCAGCATAAGTTCTTTCTATATAATCTTCTCTAATCAATCTGATATCCTCCTAAATCTATATAAACCAAGATAATAATCTTCCTTACACTTCCTTTTATTAATAGTTTTTCTTATAAATAATTGAACTAGTTATTATATGAGCATTTAATTGGCTTCTTTTGATAATATTAAATTAACTTCCTGTCTTAATGGAATTGAGCTTTGAGCCCCACTTCTTGTTACGGCAATCGAAGATGCGATATTTGCAAATTCAATCGCTTCTTTGTGATCCTTGCCCTCCGAAAGAGCTACTACAAACGCCCCATTAAAGCAATCACCTGCTGCAGTTGTATCAACAGCATTTACTTTTCTTGTCCCAAACACCTGTGTTGTATTATGATTGACTAAGCATGCTCCTTTTTCTCCCATGGTAATAAGCAGATTCTTTACGCCTTTTTTTAATAAGACTTTAGCCGCTTCTTCCACTTCTTGTATGTTTTCTACTGGTCTGTTCGAAAGTTTAGAAATCTCCGTCTCATTTGGTGTCAAATAATCAATTTTACTTAAAATATCATCTGGTAAACTATCAGGTGCTGGAGCAGGATTTAAAATCACTTTCTTACCTAGCTCATGTGCTCGTTTAATTGCATAATAGATGGACTCTAAAGGAATTTCCATCTGTAAAAGCACGAAATCACACTCTTTAAAATGATTGTCTTGTTGTTGTAAGTATTCAATGCCAACTTCTGAATTCGCACCTGGGATTACAACAATACTATTATTTCCATATTTGTTAACATAAATAATAGCTATACCAGTATTTGACTTGGAACTTTGTTTCAACGAAGTAACATCAACATTTCGATTTTGTAATGACATTAGTTGTAACTTACCAAAGTCGTCTCTGCCGATACAGCCTAACAATGTAACATTGCCACCAAGACTTCCAACAGCACATGCTTGATTGGCTCCTTTGCCTCCAGGTATATATTGTAGACCACTGCCTAAGATTGTTTCTCCTGCAACTGGCATATTCTCAACCTGTGTTACCATATCCATATTACAACTTCCAATGACCAAAATCTTGTTTGACATTATAAACCTCCTTGCACTTTAAGCAAATAAACTACTCACTGAAACTGTTTTCCGAAAGTGTTTTACTAAAATTTATAGTATCATACTTTTTAGAATTGTCAATTTGTTTTTTGTGCTACTTATATAATAAATTATTTTCATAAACTGTTTTCCTGTATTAATTGTATAACAATATTGACTTTTCCCTATCATTAGAACATAATATAACATTATCCAATGAATTCATCACAAGGAGATTAACTATGACAATCAAAGATATTGCTAAATTAGCTGGCGTTTCTCCATCTACCGTATCTAAAATAGTGAATAATAAAGATAAAAATATAAATACAGAAACTAGAAATCGTGTTTTAAAAATTGTAAAAGAGTTTAACTATACTGCGTACTCTTCTATGATTCAATCTTCTAGTGCAAAGAAATTTATTTTAGGTGTATTATTAAAATCAACTTCAAAATATAGTCGTTTCATACAGGCAATTTTAGAAACAGCTCAGGCTAATGGTTATTCGGTGCTTCTATGTGATAGTCTTAATTCCTTAACAGAAGAAACGAAAAATATTACCATGCTATGCAAAAACAACATTGACGGACTTATTTGGGAACCTGTAAATGAATCAAGCTTACTTAACGAACATTATTTTAAGCAAAAGGAAGTACCAATTAATTATATGAATTGTCCCTTTATAAGTAACTCCCATCATATAGATTTTATACAAATGAGTTATGATGCAACAAATGAATTGATTAAACATCAACATACAGAGATAGCCTGCTTAATCAAAGAGAATAGTGTACGTTCAGAAATGGTTATAGAAGGTTTTAAAAGATGTTTGTATGATAATCGTATCACTTACTCTGACAATATGGTGTTTTCTAGTATACAATCAAATTATAGTTCAGAGATACTTTTGCATAACTTTACCGCTGTGGTTAGTTCACATTATACAACAGCTCTACAATTACGTGATGAATTTGAAAAATCTCAATATAAAATACCGAATGATTTATCCTTAGTTTGTTTAAAGGATAATACATGTGAAGACTTACCATTTCCCAAGCTTTCCTATATTAAAATTCCATATTATGAGTTTGGTTGTTTTATTATAAGAGATTTAATTAAACGCTGTGAGAAAAATCAAGAATCAACATCAACATTCCACACTAATTATACCGTTGAAGATACCTCTAGTATTGACTTACCAAACAGAATAAAGTTACAGAAAATCATTATCGTTGGCAGCATTCATATGGATCGAATGTTAAATGTAGATGAATTACCAGGGCCAGGCAGAACAATTCGTTCGAATAGCTCCTTCCTTAGCCCAGGTGGGAAAGGTATCAATCAAGCAGTGGGTGTAGCAAAATTAAATCGTTCTGCGGTTCTCATTGGTCGTGTTGGAAACGACTACGAGTCAACACTTATATATAATTCCTTGGCAGAACATGATATTAATGTGCAAGGTATCACACGAGATAGTAGTGCAGAAACTGGAAAAGCTTTCATTCATGTGGGAAAAGATGGTGAGAGTACCATTTCTATTATATCTGGTGCAAACCAAAACCTTTCACCACAAGATATACAAGCTCAAAGTAGGCTGTTTGTAAATGCAAGTTACTGCCTTCTACAGAGTGAAATTCCAATGGACACAATCATGGAAACAGTAAAAAGTGCTAAGAAACATGGAGTAAAAACCATTTTCAAACCAGCTGCTCTAGAATCCGTTCATAATGACTTAATGCAGAATATTGATATTTTCATACCTAATAAAAAGGAAGCTGAGCTACTTTGTCCCCACCTAGAAAGTCTAGAAGACAAAGCCAATTATTTTCTAAACAAAGGAGTAGGAATCGTTATCATCACATTAGGTCACGATGGTTGTTATCTTAAAACAAGGGAAATTTCTAAGTATTTTCCATCCATACCACTCAAAGTAGTGGATACTACTGGTGCTGCCGATGCTTTCATATCTGCTTTCGCTGTCTACCTTTCTTGTGGATATTCCTTAGAGAAAGCGATTCAAGTTGCCACTTACGCTGCCGCCTTCTGTGTAAATAGACAAGGGGTTGTATCAGCATTAATTGATCGAAGCTCATTAGAAATGTATATTAAGAGTCAAGAGAAGGATTTAATATAGATTAAGTATAAGCACTATTTAGGGCACCTTTCTATATTTCTTTAGAAAAGTGCCCTAAATAGTGCTTTTTTATTAATTTTACATCCACTGCCTTAGATAAAACGTACAGCCAGAGAAAAAATTAATTGTACTCCTAACTGTATTCTAAAATTTTCTCGGCAATAAATTGAAGCTTAGGTAATTCCTTTTGAAAAAACATACGGTACGATTCACTGTGGAAACCGGGCCAATAGACCTACTATGATTAAATCTTTATGGTTTTGATAATCTGTGAAACCATAAAAATATTTAATTCCTATTTCATTAGCGGAAAATTTTATCTCTTCAGTAATTACACTTTCCTTGTTAACCTTCCCTAAGTTATATGTAACATGGACATTCCTCTTCAAAGTTGAGTAAATGCTATTACTCACAACTTTAGTAACGACAACTTCGTGTTCATTAGCATCGTACAAAACTTGCTCTAACATAAGCATAAAATCCCCCCAATATTTTCCCTAAACAGAAAAATTCCTCTATATAAGTTACAAATATAGCAATTTATCTTATTCCCCAGAGAACAAAATCAATTTTCTTAGTATCTGTTAAGCCATTATTCTTGAATACTGTGTCAAACATCTCAATTACAGCCTTGCCATCTTCAGAATACAATACATTTTCAAACCAGTTAGTGAGTGAAGAATAAATATTATTACTAACTCTATACCTTTCTTCCATACAAACCGAAGAATTCGATGCTTTTATCCCTAAATGCTCCAAAACATATTTATCCCAAATTGGGAGCGCTGGGTTTAATGTATGTAAAAGTTTTGAAATAAATGAGGCCTCTAAGCGCCCACTTTCTTTATAAAAGTATTGAAGTGCTTCTATAAAACTAATATTTTTATTTTTTTTATGATCTTGCATATATTTATAATAAGGCTCATAAAAAGATGTCTTACTTCTAATCTTATAAAAGCCATTATATTTTCTTTGAAATTCTTTATCTTGACTCACATCCGTATTATAAAATCTATTCATAATATCCTGGTATGTTGTTATCTCTCTTCTCATTCTTTCTGAATCGAGTTTCTCTTCGATCACGCGAATTTTGAACCTCATCATTTTGACATCATAAGGTGATCCATCTTCTGGTATTTCTGAATAGTTGCCACTTTTATCCTCAATTACTGGCTTATGTTTATCAATATATTCACGTAACTTTAAATCTAATTCAGGATCACTTAGTCTGGCAAAGTTAAAGATGCCTGGATAAACAAATTTTCTTTTCAATCCGTTTGAAATAAATAGTACTATTATATAATTTCCATCAACTGATTGGATTTTGCCCTTACCAAACTTATCATGAATAATACTTTTTCCTATAAGCTCCATAAATTTTCTCCTGTGTAATAATTACTTTTAAACATTATAACAAACTTTTCTTCCAAATTATAGATTTTAATATAGAATTTTTAACTTTCCACTTGACAGTCGTTCGGTTTGGTAGTACAACCTTCTTATCAAATTCGAGTCGACCGGATTGGTAGTACGCAATGAATCATAATGTAAATAGGAGGGTTTCAAATGCCAAGAAAAAATTACATGACTATTAACGCTTTTGACACAGTTCAACAAATGTTTGATGAATTTGTAGACATTAAAGACATTCCAAAAACATTAGCCCTAAATGATATGCTAGAATTATATATGCTTTCTAAAGATGAGGATTTATATTTCAAATTGAAAAAGAAATATTTAAACGTGGAGGGGGTAAAGCAGATGATTTTAGATAAAGATAGCAACACCGAAATTAAATCTAATGAATCGTTTATATTCATGAAATTAGGGTATGCAACGGATGTTAACGGAAATGATTATGATGGACATGAAACAATTGCGACTTATATTTCTGACGAAAAAACTCGTGGTTATACATGGTTCTCTACACAGTCGTTATATTATGGCATGTCACAGAAAAGAGTAGAAGCCTATAATAATTCAATAGCTTCCGGAAATAAAGTCACTATCCTATTTTGCATTGGTGAAAATGCTGGCGGAAAAAACGATATTGCATACACTGCGGATGTTATGGAAATTGTTTCTTACAAAATTCCTACAGTTTTCCCTACAGATGATTACCCTGAAGAATGGGTGGGCGAAGCAGCTAGAATTTGGATAAAAATCCGAAATATTAAGCCCGAAAGTCAGCTGTCAGTCTCAATGTTTGAAGTCACATCGACCGAAGCTGATCTCAAGCAAGTTATTTCTGTTGGGCAATTTCACTTTGGTTATGTGAATCTTAAATAAATTAACACTACTATATATGGGTTAAATATACAAGGGATCTTGAAAATAAAGGATAATCCCCTGTTTTTCAAGAGATTTTTGTAACCATAAAGGCTCTCCAAGATTTTATGGAGAGCCTTTATTTTGCATGTTTTTACTGATATACTCCCTGTATCAATTTGTTAAGTATCTCTGAATTTTTGTCCCTAAGGCCGTAGGATGCCAAAATTGGCTTTTTTATACTTCTTCAAATACCTTTTGAAATAGCAACTTTGAAAATATATCTTCAACTTGTCTTGAAATATCTTGGGATACAATATATGTACCCAATTCAATATTTCCTTCTTGACCATGATAAGATAAATTCGCGGATGTAATTAACGTCTCCACTTTATCGATTGATATCACTTTAGCATGAAGCGCAGCCATGGAATCATCTTGTTTGGGATAATTATATATTTTTAAAAACTTTCCCTTATATCTGTAGATTTTGTCAAAGCAGCTTTGACTCTCAATATTATTTACATAAAATTTTACAAAAACACCTTCTTGGCTTTTCCTTATTATGCAATCGATTAAGTCACTAAAATAGTCAGAAAGAGAATATCCCGTAATCAAGATGCTGTTCTGTGCATTCTCAATCATAGTTTTAACTACACCTTTAGTACTTTTTGTCTTGATAGAAAACGAGGGTGGTGCTGTAACGACTAGTTCTGCACTCGTCTTCTCACCACAAGAAGATGCTGTAATTAACGTATGTATTTCCCTCGCCTCTTTTTCTGAAAGTGAAGTAAATCTTTTACGGATTTCCCTTACAGCTTCTCCTGATTTAGTAATAGTATCCTCTTGTATTTTGTTTAATAAAATATCTAAACTTATGCTTCCAGTTGACATAGCTCTATTACCAATTCCTTAAAATAAGATTGATTTTCTCTGCCCGTAATAGGCACCACCAAACCGCGATCAAGCATTCGGTTTCCATTCTCACATGCGGTTTCTGAAATCATGCCGCATGAATGGCATGCTGCTCCATTTGAATTATTGCCTGCCGGAGTATTATTAAGACACTCTGGGTCATTCGTACACAGCAAAGCTTCCTGAAATGCATCTCTCATCAGTTCATTTAGCCTGTTTACGTTACCCAATTCTACTAATCCACCAAGAGAACCTTCTTTATCTGCACTTCCGGTGTATAAAAGAATTCCAGACATTTTATCTCCGAAATAGATTCTCTCTCTGATAGCGGATGATGAATAGCCAGACGACATTGACATCTGCTTGATCAGCAAGTGAGCATAGGTATGCATAAGAACATAACGTGCGTCCCTTAACACAGCCACTGTCCAGCCCTTATCATCACAGAAATCCTTATAACAATCTTCATATTTATCAGATAAAACTTTCATCTTCGCATCGCTTAACCAGCAGTCTATTGTATTTCTATTGAACTCAATGAATATGCCTTCCCCATTCACTTCAGCCGCCGGAAGCCACTTTTCCGTTTTTCCCTTATTTAAATAGACTACATTTGCCTGTACATCAGCATCAGGATCCGGTGCATCAACTCTAGTAAACCCAAGTAACACTTTAACTTCTCGTAACCTTGTTACCCGTATAATACGGTCAAAATACTTTTTTAAATAATTGGGAAGTGGATCTTCTTCAGCTTTAAAGTTCTTCTTATTCGAAGCATACGCCGGATCCGCATGATGGGTAATTGCGTCATACTCCATCTGTTTAATCTCAGTAAATTCAGTTATATTATTTTGTCTTCTCTGTAAAGCATCGTCAAACTCTTTGCGGGTGAAATTAGAAAAATATATTTCATATATTTTGGTAACTCCTTCGTCACCCATAAGAGTTTTTGCAAGCTCTATATCTCTCAAGTGCTCATCAATCAAGTTAAAAAGAGGATTAACCCACGGCGGAATAGATATAGCGCTTCTGCTTACAGCAAAATATACATTAGATGCACCTCGCTGCGAAGGAATCATCTTTTTGTCACATCTTTCATTCTTATGATTAGGTCTAAAAGGGTGATGTCCAGTACAAGATAAACCCTCAAAGTTTTCTTTCTGAGTTGCACCACTCATGCTTCTTTTGGCTCCGCAAGTACATTCAACCCACATATCAGCCAATGTCGAAGTAGTACCTGTAGAGTACATACGAATTTTTCCCTTACATGTAGAATTACCTTTGTGAACCCACCAATGCCAAGGAAAGTCATTCATATGACCATTATCACATATGGTAATAAAACGTGAAGGATAAGCCTGCTTATGGCAATCAGGGCAATTTACGCCATATCTAAGGTACTTATCTAATTCAAAATCATCTCTCGCATCAAAAACCCTGCCACAATTGATATTTGAACAAACATGCTTGTATGGAAATGTTACCACAGGTACATCACCACTATAAGAAGTTCTTGGCATGTAAAAACAATCCACATTAAGGTAAGATGCAAGACGGCCGTCTATAATCTTCTTACCCTTTTCTCTCCAATAGTTAATATCAAGAACTGTGACCGAATCCTTAACAGCATCCACAATTGATCCCGGTCCAAAGGATGTAATTATCTGGTTAGGTCGAAGTTCGCCCAACTTATTGTTATCATATCCTGACATTTTAGTCCTCCGTATAATAGTACATATTTGCAGCGCTTTCAACCTCTCTCATCGAACGTAAGGTTGCTTTCTCAGTATCAGTACAATTTTCGCCATAGCTATTCATTAATCTGTTATATATGTCCGTCTTAACCACGAAATACCTAAGCTGCTTCCGTTGAGATGCAAGAAGTTTCCAGCTATCAATGAATGTATCAATTTCATTTTCAGCATCCACTCTTGCTGAGGGCTTGATAATATTAAGTCGATTCACTATGAGATTCTTTATTTCTTCAATCTGTTGTTCAGATAAATCTCCAATATTAGTTGCATTTGCATTTGATGCCATCTCCGGATATCTGAGTCTAATTGTTGCTATTATAAGAGCATGCATTACTCGATCCCTTGCTCTTGCTGAGAAAGGCGTTGCTGTCGTACCTTCAACAAATCTATACAGCTGAGAATGGTATCCAGTAAAGTTCTCATAGTGCGACAAATCTCGGGGTCTATATGGATTGTACAGTGCTACCACTAGACCCGGGAAAGCTCGTCCAATACGACTCGTTGCCTGTATGTATTCTGAATTCTGCTTTGGCTGACCAGTTACAACCATAAGTCCTAACCTATCCACGTCCATACCTACAGCAATCATATTAGTTGCTATAGCTGTATCTAGACAGTCTTTAGAATCACATGTAGTTTCAAGTTGTTTTAGTTTCTTTGGAATTTCAAAGGATGACATTCGTGATGTAATCTCTTCTCTACGATTTAAGAAACGCTGCTTGCTCATTCCATATTTTTTCTTGATTCTCTTTATTCTGTCTGGAATATCGTCTTGTAATAAGCGTACAGTACCGCCCAATTCACGAATACTGTTAAAGTATCCAACCAGGCTATAATAAGGATCTATATATTTTTTAGCCTCATCATTCAATGATAAATCATAAGCCTCTTGTAATATTACAGAATAAATACGCAATAATGCAGTTTTCACAGATTGCCCAGGCGCGCAAACGCCTACATACTTTCTGAAAGGATTTTCTTCTACCGGTATCTCTGTAATAAAGAAGCTGTCACCAATTTCAAATCCATTAGGCGGAAATTGAGAAGTTACGTTTCTTGCATATAAGCACTTTGCCTGCTCTCCTGCATTTTTTATTGTTGCAGTAGATACAACATACTTAGGTCTTATTTTTTTATTACCATCATTGTATATGCATAAATCTTCAATCAAAGTTTCGTAAGCACCATAAACAGTGCCAAGCGGGCCTGTAATGAGATGCAACTCATCCTGGATAATAAGTTCCGGCGGGAGAAACTGCTTAATCGGAGTTAATGTCGATGCCGGTAACTCCTCTGTTTTATAATGCTTAAAGTGCTCTGCTCCTATAGCAACATATCCATCTCTGCTACACACTCTATCCACTCTTCCGAATAGCGCATTCGTTTCCACAGCCCAAGGAAGGCGTGCAAACTTATCAACTGTAGAGAGTATTATCGTAGGACATTTCGAATATATTTCCTCGTCAACCAGATAAACAGGTATAATATTCTTATCCTCTCTATATTTGTAGAACAAACAATCTCTATCACCGCAATAAATGCGAACATTCTTTGATACAGTATCTATATAGAATTCTTCCTCTGTAAGAGGATTTCCGCAAAAGGGGCAAGTAAGTAGCTGCTTATATATAAGTCTTTTCTGAGCTCTAGCTCTACTTGTCTTTTCATAGTCTTCCGGATCTTCTTTAAGATCATCAAAGGAGTTGGGCGTTACACCTCCACCTACCCAGAAACCGATGCTAATAGGTTCCTTACCGTACTTAGGGAATTCTTTCTTTCGAATCAATTCAGCCGCTAAAACCATCTTTGTGATTCTATCTCGCTGCTGTGTTGTCAAAAGTCTAAGTGTATAACGAAGAATTGCTGTAACTCCTCCATCACGGTTATATTCATCCTCATCACTTGCACGAAGCCTTCTGTTTGCAATAACAAAAGCCATCAATCCTAGATATGCCTCAGTTTTTCCTCCACCCGTCGGGAAATATAAAAGATCAACCACTTCCCTATCCTTAAGGTTTGGATCCGTAATTGCATTCAAATTCATAAGAATAAATGCAATCTGAAATGGTCTCCATCCAAAATCATTTTCCGGTTTTCTTGGATCAACAAAATCCGTGAAGCTACATTCTATACCAGCACCATGTACCTTAGAATAGTTGGTAATATTACGTTGCATAATCATTGCTCTGTTCATGAAGCAGAATGAATCAAATGAGATATCATCATTTGCCAGCAGATTGATTCCTTCACGAATTCGAGCCAACGCTTCTCGGCATTTATCAATAACATCGTTTCCTATTTTGTTTTTGAAATCAGAATCTGACATTTTAGTATCGCCAGCAAGCTTATTCTGAATCCAATCTTCGTAAGCATTGGCCAAGACATTCAGTTTTTCGATGATTTCATCTTTCCTTTTTGCCATAGAAAGCTTTCTCATCGAGAAATAAAAAGTATCAAATCCCTTTAATGAAGAGCTTACTCCCGGAAGCTCATACTGTGGAATAAAATCTGATTCAACAAATGATGTTCTTCCCTCAACAGCGGGTCCCCAAGTTGCAGCACAGCCTCTTCCTCTACCAAGTATTGGCCTTTGTTCAAAGTAAAATTCATCTGTAGTAAGTACCTCTCTGCAGATGTGCTCTGCAATAAATAAATTTGAACCATCAGCGGAATATGCTTTAAGATTTACTTGAAACATCAGCGCTTCAATCTCACCTTCAGGGATGTTTCGCTTATTAATCACATATGCAGTAACCAAGGAGTAGCCCCTCTTTAATCCAATCCTTGAAATATGTAGATGTACATTTGAATCACAAACAAGTGCATATTCCTTAGTTTTCTCAAATTCAGAAAAAGTAACGAGTGCTGTTTCCTTCATTGAATGACGAGTATATGTAAGAGCACTTACTTCTTTACCATCCTTATTCAGCTTTTTCTCAGCTGACTTCGTGTAGTCTCCCCAGCTCACATCAATGCTTATATTAGCGATTGATGATTCAACATAAAAACTAATGCCAATAGAAGAAGGTATTTTAAAATGTTTGCTGCTAATTGGCTCGTTGTCGTCATCCTCACCGGCAGTATAATCCCCATCATCTTCATATGCTATGTCTGCATCTACTTCCTGTTCATTTGAATCCGATGTACTTCCATCAAGATCAGTCTGTGGTGCAAGCATTCCTATTACATATGCGTGGCGAGGATTTTCACTCAACACCTCATTTACATCAATTGGACCCATGAGATCGGTTTTAAGCATATCTATAATTCTTTGTCTAACTTCTGAATACTTAAATCTATCTTCCATTACGCGCCTCCAATACTAAAATTTCAGAACAATATTAACGAGTAGAATCGGCCGGATTTCAAATTGCTTATTGAACTCCTGTATTGACTCCTGGGCCTCTGTTTGAATATCTGCTAACTTTTTTGGCATGCTATTTTGGATTTTATCAGCTTGTTTTTTCTTCTCCGTAATTTTCTTACGAATATCTGACTTTTCTAGCGAATCCTTAGCCATGAATTCTTGCATGAATA
>JARBTX010000077.1 GCA_029239975.1 Anaerocolumna sp. | reverse complement strand
CCATACAGAAATCATAATCATCATATTTTTCGCCGGTTTCTCTAAAATATTCAGCAGTCATATCGATAATCTTTTGTAAAGCCTTTTTTCTACCACGTACATTAGAGTAAGGAATTAATTCAGCATCTTTTAGTTGAATCATAGGTTTGATATTAAGTAGTGTACCTGCAAGTGATGCTACTTTTCCAACCCTACCACCTTTTGTAAGATATTCTAAGGTATCAACAGTAAACATAATTCTTGTAGTGGATTTTATTTCATCCAATCTAGCTAGTGTCTCATCTATAGTATAGCCTGCTTGCTTCATATAGGCTGCTTGTAGTAATACAATTCCTTGCCCAGCAGTTGCTTGTATGGAATCTAACACGCAGATTTTAGCATTTGGATATTTTTCTTCTAAGATTAATTTAGCATTCACAGCGGATTGAAAAGATCCACTAAATTTATGAGTTAAACAAAGACAAAGAACGTCATTTCCATCTTGTAGTGATTGTTCAAAATGATTGATATAGTCTTGAACAGAAGGTAGTGATGTTTTTGGGAACACCTTTTGATTTAAAAGTACATCATAAAATTGTCCATTACTAATTTCAATATTCTCTTTGTAATAATTTTCTTGGTCAAAGGTTACATAAAATGGTATTAAAGTTATATGGTTAACGTCTAACAACTCTTGTGGAACATCGCAGGATGAGTCACTGAATATATGATATTCGCTCATGTTTTTCTCCTTGTATATGTATTTTCTAATAATTATTATAGCGAAACATATAACAAATGTACAGTAGAAAAGGTATTTATTTGTAAGGACAAGCAAGATACATAAGAAAGAGTAAACTTATAAGCTAAGCCTGAATTGTTTTCACTTTAAAAAAATGATATTTTATGATATTATTATAAGGATGATTTTTTATTTGGTTTTATTTTATTAAATAATACGATTATTATTATTGATTAATAAATTTCATTATAACAATCTTATGTTGTGATTATAACAAAGTTAAATAGATGATTTGTAGGTAAAAACCTTAAATTAACAAAAAGTTGCATGTGTTTCTTGGAATATATACTACACAAACACAAATTAAGTATTTTGATGCACAAACTAATAATATTAAATTGCCTAAGAAAGTTGGATAAATACATGTCTAAAAGTTTATACATATCAGAAAAACCCAGTGTAGCTCAAGAATTTGCAAAAGCTCTTAAAGACAATTTTAAAAAGCACGATGGATATATGGAATCTGATACGTCTATTGTTACCTGGTGTGTAGGTCATCTGGTAACCATGAGTTACCCAGAAAGTTATGACCCGGCTCTTAAGCGATGGACCGTTGAGACACTACCATTTTTACCAAAGGAATTTCGATATGAGGTAATTCCAAATGTAAGTAAACAATTTAATACAGTAAAAGCCTTATTACATCGAACTGATGTAGACCGTGTATATGTGTGTACTGACTCGGGAAGAGAAGGAGAATATATTTATCGTTTAGTCGATCAGGTTGCTAAAGTACCTGTGAACAAAGAAAAACGTAGAGTTTGGATTGATTCACAAACGGAAGAAGAAATCTTACGTGGTATAAAGGAAGCGAAATTATTAAGTGAATATGACAATTTATCCGATGCAGCATACCTTCGAGCAAAAGAAGATTACCTAATGGGTATAAACTTTTCAAGAATACTAACATTAAAATATGGGCAAATCGTAAATAACTTTTTAGGGAATGAAAAGCGTGCTGCTATATCAGTTGGTAGAGTTATGACTTGTGTACTAGGAATGGTAGTTCGTAGAGAACGTGAAATTAGAGAATTCGTGAAAACACCATTTTATAGAGTATTGTCAACATTAGATGCCACAGGGCGTAGTTTTGATGGAGAATTTCGTGCGGTTGAGGGTTCTAAGTATTTTAATTCTCCATTATTATATAAAGAAAATGGTTTTAAAGAAAGAACGGATGCAGAAAATTTAATTGAGTATCTCATTAATCGTTCGTCGAATCTAACAGAAAAACAAGAGAATGGTAAAAATAGCTATATAGATACGATTCAAAGTGAAGAACAATTAACTGCAGAGATAGTAAACATGGAGAAAAAGAAAGAAAATAAAAATCCACCTTTATTATTTAATCTTGCGGAATTACAAAATGAATGTTCTAAGTTATTTAAAATAAGTCCAGATGAGACTCTTAAGATTACTCAAGAATTGTATGAAAAGAAATTAGTAACCTATCCTAGAACAGATGCGAGAGTTTTATCCACAGCAGTTAGCAAAGAAATACATAAGAATATAGGTGGATTACGTGGTTATATTCATGGAAAAGAGTTTGCGGCTGAGATTCTTGAAAAAGGAGCATATAAAAATCTAGCGAAAACTAGATATGTAAATGATAAGCAAATCACAGACCATTATGCAATTATACCAACTGGCCAAGGATTAAATGCCTTAAATTCGCTGTCACCTACTAGTTCAAAAGTGTATGAAACAATTGTGCGAAGGTTTTTAAGTATTTTCTATCCACCCGCAGTATACCAAAAGATTAATTTAACGACTAAGATAAAAACTGAGTGTTTTTTCTCATCCTTTAAGGTATTGGTAGATGAAGGCTATCTAAAAGTAATAACAAATTCATTTGACAAGAGAAAAGCTATAGCCGAAGCAGAAAAGACAAATGTGGACAAAACCAATACAGATAAAGCAGATGCTTCAGGTTCCAATGGGAATGAGGAAGACGAAAGTTTTGACCAGGATTTCATGGAAGTAATTAAGAACCTAAAAAAGGGTATGCATTTACCTTTAAAAGCTTTAACGATTAAAGAAGGCGAAACTGCACCACCAAAACGTTATAACTCTGGTTCTATGATTCTAGCTATGGAAAATGCAGGTCAGTTAATTGAAGATGAAGAACTTCGAGCACAAATGAAGGGTAGTGGTATTGGTACAAGTGCTACGAGAGCTGAGATTTTAAATAAATTAGTAAAGATAGATTATCTAAATCTAAACAAAAAGACACAAATTATAACACCAAGTCAATTAGGGGAATTGGTGTATGATGTTGTAAATTCGTCTATAAAATCCTTGCTGAATGCAGAACTTACTGCTAGTTGGGAAAAAGGGTTAACGTATGTAGCTGAAGGAACTATTACCAAAGAAGAATATATGGAGAAATTAGAAGGATTCGTAGGACGAATGACAAATGGTGTTAAAGGTCTTAATAATCAGAGTATCTTAAATGCTAATTTTAGAGAAGTTGCATCCAATTATAAATAGGTCTAGTAGAAATAGGTCTAGTTACAATAGGTCTTGTTATTATAATTTTAATTATAATGAGCTTAGAAAAAAATCTAGTTCTAGATAAATAAAGTTGTAATAAATCATGTAGCAAGAAATTTAGTAATAATAAATCTAGCTATAGATAAGTATAGTAAAAATATAAACATTAATAATCTAAAAACGTAAGTTTTTTAGTTAGAAAAAAATTAACGTGATATGGGAGGGTTTTATGTACGAGAATATGAAGATATCAAATCTTTTTGACACTACACAAACAATTGCAGCACAAATTTTTGAAGGAGTTACATATCCTTTTGAAGTACTATCAAAGATTGGAAGCTTTATATTAGAATTGGGAAAGTCACTATCTTTAGAAGAATACAATAAAGTATCAGATGATGTATGGATTGCAAAATCGGCAAAAGTTGCACCAACAGCTTTCGTTAACGGGCCAGCCATTATTGGTAAGGAAGCAGAAGTACGCCACTGCGCATTTATTCGTGGTAATGCAATAGTGGGAGAAGGTGCTGTTGTAGGTAATTCTACTGAATTAAAAAATGTCATTTTATTTAATAAAGTTCAAGTTCCACATTATAATTATGTAGGTGATTCTATATTAGGATACAAAGCACATATGGGTGCTGGCTCCATCACTTCTAATGTTAAATCCGATAAAACCTTAGTTACTATTTTCTATGAAAATGAAAAAGTAGAAACTGGTTTAAAAAAGATGGGTGCTATATTAGGAGATAACGTAGAAGTGGGATGTAACAGCGTATTAAACCCAGGAACTGTTATTGGTAAAGGTGCTCACATATATCCACTTTCTATGGTAAGAGGTTTTGTACCAGCACAAAGTATTTATAAAAAACATGGAGATATAGTTCCTTTAGAAAATCTATAAGTAAGCTTATCCCAAATAACTCTTTCATAGTGTTATAAATGAATACATCTATTTTTTTACTAATGTAGTTTTTCTCTCAGATATAAATAAACCGGATAGTGTAAGAATAGTTCCAACGGCAATCATCCAAGTTAGTTTTTCATGTAATACTATCATGGATGTGACTACAGTAACAATTGGTATTATGTATATATAAATGCTAGTTTTTACCGCACCCATTAATTTTACTGCATAATTCCAGGTTACAAAACAAAGAGCCGAAGCTGCTAAACCAAGGAATACGATATTAAATAGATTTACAGGTTTTAATATTAGCTTAGCATCAAAGTGAAAATCAGAAAATAATAGTGAAACCATCATAAACAATATTCCATAGAAAAACATTCGTCTTGTGGATTGAATGGTATTATACCCATAATTACTAATTTTTCTTGTTAATACAGAATAGAAGCCCCAAACTGCAGCTGCCAAAATAGCTAATACATCACCTAATGGGTTTAATTTAAGGTTAACACTACCATTAAAACTGATAAAGAAAATACCTATTATAGCTATTAAGAAACCTAAAAAAAAGTTGGATTTTAACTTTTCATCTTTTAAGAACCAATGTACACAAATTGCTATAAAGAATGGGGATATGGATACTAATACCCCAACATTGGATGCAGTTGAGTATGTAAGTGCAATATTTTCTAACAAATAATATAATGTAATGCCACATAATCCAGCACCTGCAAATAGCCATTCGTGTTTGCGAGTGCTGATTTTTAATCTGTGTGGATATATTATAATTAATGCGAAGAAGCCTATAATAAAGCGATAAAATAATATTTCTATTGGATTAAAATCTTTTAATAAAACTTTAGTAGAAATAAAAGTTGTACCCCATATTATAATGGTAATTAAAGCTAATAGATGTCCGACTAGATTTTTATTTAATTTCATGTATCTCTCCTTTAGTAATTACCATTCACAGGCATTTTCTAGGATTCTTACAACTTCTTCTAGTCCGTCTTTATCATCAAGGTTAAATCTTGCTAGGTTTGGACTATCAATATCTAATACACCAACTATTTTCCCATTATAATGAATTGGTATAACTATTTCTGAGTTAGAAGCACTGTCACAGGCGATATGTCCAGGAAATTCATGAACATCTATTACTAATTGTGTTTCATCTTTTGATACAGCAGTACCGCAAACACCTTTACCAATTGCAATATGCATACAAGCTGTTTTACCTTGGAAAGGTCCTAATATTAATTCGTCATTATGTATTAGATAAAAGCCTACCCAGTTAATGTCTTTTAGGGCACCGTTTAATAAAGCAGAAGCATTACTAAGATTAGATACAACAATAGTTTCATTTTCTAATAAAGATTTTAATTGAGCGTGAATTAGTTTATAGCACTCTTTTTTGTCTTCTGGATATAAGGAATTAATTTCTTGCATAAGTTTGTCTCCTAGAGTCATTTGTTTATAGTGTAGGGTAGAACAATTTATATCTATTAGATCGATATTTTAATTACATATCAATCTAAAACAAAATAAAATGGGATAACCCTCTAAATGAGTATATCCCATTTTAAAAAATTCTTCAACTATCTGAAACTATCTTTACTAACCATACTAGATACAAATTGACGCATTTCTTCTTTTGATTGTATTGTATGAGTTTGATTGATTACTTGCTCTTTCTCTCTAGGTTCAAGAGAAGAAAAATAAGACATTGCATCTATATTTTGAGCTAAGGCCATTCCTAATCCCATAGGAATACCTTGACCATTTGTGTAATTTTTATCATCCATAAAAATACCAACCTTTCATAGTTAATCTATTAAATACCGAAATAAGTAAAAATATATAAAATAGTATTGAAAGAAATAGCTAATTAAGTGTTATTTTAAACATTACGAATTAGTAACAAGATATATTTTATTTACATTTGTAATGAGTAATAACATATGATTAGTATTTCAGTTATGTTCAAAAATATTAATAATTTTTTATGGTAAATAATTCAAAATAGTATGAATAGATAAATTTGCATACTTTTATAATAATTGGATAAAATAATTTAAGAATGAATAAAAGGAGCAATTAGATATGAAAAAATACATTTGTTTAGTTTGTGGTTATATTTATGATCCAGAAGAAGGAGATCCTGATGGAGGAATCGCACCAGGTACGGCATTTGAAGATATTCCAGACGGTTGGGTTTGCCCTCTATGTGGAGTTGGAAAAGATGAGTTTGAAGAATATAATGAATAACTTTTTTATTTATTAGTATTAAAGTTAGCATTTATCCAAAGTAAAAGTCCATTAAATAAAATATCTTGAGTAAGATATTTTTATTTAATGGATTTTTTAGTTTAGTATAGTATCTTAATCATTATCTTCTGATTCTTTGACAGTAGGTACTGTTGATGTTAATTTTTTTATTGTGTAAAAACCATAAAGAATAACTGAGAATGAAAATATAAGCGATATTATATTTGCAATGATACCTGGAATATAAGGAGAGATGTATTTATACGAAAATATCATCTCAAAAGCAGTATAAATGAGAATTGCTCCGCTAATGTAAAGTAAAAATTTTTTCCTTGCGAGTAATTTAAGAATCAATTGACAGACAAATAATATAATAGGCAAACTAAGTAATAATCCATAAGATATTATTTTTACATTACCATTGGCAGCGCCTGCTATCGTTAGTATATTATCAAAGCTAAGCGAAAGGCTAATAAACGTTATTTTTACGATCGCTTTGATTAATTTCGTATTGCTATTATTTGGAGTTGATAAAGGCAAACTATTTAACTTTTCTTTTTCAGGTTTTAACATATCTATTGTTATTTTTATTAGTAATAAAGCACCAAGTAATTGAATTGGAAGCCATTGAATTTCCATGATGATACTTATGATTGATGCAAATAGAATGGTAAATAAAATAGAAATGCTAAGACCGATAAGATTTGCTTTTTTGGCAAACTTTTTTGGTAAACTGTTGGAGATAGCGGTAATTACACTAATATTATCAAAGCTTAACAATATATTTAACAATGATATATGAAGTATTTTCAATAATAATAAAAATGTTTCTTGCATATAAATCCTCCATTCTGCAAAAACACTGGATTGTGCTTAAACACTAATTTGCAGTGAGAAAAAGTTTTCTCACTACAATCCTGTGTCTATGATACATGTTGTTTCTGATGTTCTTAATATACTATTCGAGCTAGTTAGAATAGGTTACAGTAAATAAAAAACATCGAAAAATGTAAATAATGTATCAATGGATAATTTAAAAGAAACAAAATGTTATTATTTATTCACTTAAAACTACTACATTTTTTGTATTTAGAGCTTTTGTTTTATCAAGGTTTTTAATGCCATAATAAAACCAGAAAGCAGTTAGTATTGTAGATAAAGCATCAGCAAAAGCAGCTGAATACAATAATCCATTTATACCCCAAAATTTCGCAAAGAAAATAATGGCAGGTATTAATATAATTACTTGTCTTGTTAAAGTTAAAAACATAGCAGATTTTGATCTACCAATTGCTTGGAAAAAGTTTGACGCAATAATCTGAAATCCTATCACAGGAAGACAGAAGAACCATGCGTGCACTGCAGAACGACCGAATTGCAATAATTCTTGGTCACGGTTAAACATTGAAATCAATTGATTTGGTATTATTCTTGTAATTAGGTAGCCTATTATGACTGTAACAGTAGCTACAATTATAGCAAGTTTTTCAGCTTCTTTGACTCTATCAAATTTTTTAGCACCAAAATTGAAACTTATGATAGGTTGTACACCTTGATTTAAACCGATTATTGGCATGATAAGTATGGTTTGTATACTATTAACGATTCCCATACCAGATATAGCTAAGTCTCCACCATATAGTTGTAAAGTCTTATTTAACACTGCATTTAAGATACTACTTGCTATTTGAAGTACAAAACCTGGAAGTCCAAGTGAAACTATCTTAATAATAAAATTCTTATTTGGTATCATATAAGCTAATTTTAATTTGTTTTTACTGTGCTTGCCTAAAAAGTATAAAATTACCCATATTGCTGAAACACATTGTGAGATAATTGTAGCTAATGCTGCTCCAGCCATACCCATATGAAATACATAGATAAATATTGGATCTAGTATGATGTTAGTTCCTGCACCAAAGAACATAGTATACATTGCTAATTTGGGATTACCATCGGCTCTAATAAAGTTATTAAGCCCCATACTAATAACTTGAAAAACAGATCCAAAGAAAATGATACGCATATACTCTACTGCAAAAGGTAATACTTCATCACTTGCACCAAATTGAATTAGCAATGGCTCTAAAAATACTTGTCCAAGAATTGTAACCAAAATACCAAAAGTGACCATCAGCATAAATGCATTACCGAGTGCATGCTCAGCATCATCTTTCTTTTGTGCACCTAATTTCATAGAAAAATAAGTAGCTCCACCTACACCAAATAAAATACCTAATGACATTAAAATAATCATTAATGGAAAACCAATTGTTATACCGGCGATACCATTTTTACCTAAGTCACTACTGTTTCCGATAAATATTCGGTCAACAACATTATACAAAGCGTTTACCATCATTCCTACAATAGCTGGTACTGAAAATTTGATTAATAGTTTATATACTTTTTCTTCACCTAATGGATTACGATATTCCATTCTATATATCCTCCGTTTCTCTTTTAAGATTCATTTGTTCTACTTTTGTCACCATACTCTCCAAAGCAGTATAAACGAAATTAATTGTATCCTTATCCATATCTTGTGTTAACAATTTACTCCACTGTAAAACCCGGTCCTTTATCTCTGGTCCAAATTCTTTTGCTTTATCAGTTAAATAGACACGATTAAATCGTTTATCATCAACATCTTTACTTCGTACAATGAAACCTTTTTGTTCAAGAGATTTAATTGCACGGGCTGTAGCTGATTTATCAATATATAGGTAAGTTGATAGATCATCTTGGGTAATACCATCATTGTGGTATAGATATAAAAGAAATGAATATTCAGCAGATGTAATATTAAAATCTTTAAGTTCATTATTGAAATATATTTGGGATTGTCTGTGTAAAATAGACATTAATCTACCAATACTTTTAGACATCTTGTAACCTCCAGGAAATAAGTCAATTAAGTAGAACAATAGTTGAGATGTCAACTATTATAAAATATATTAGTTGAGATGTCAACTAATATAAAATTACATTATTTGAGATGTCATTAATATGTTTTGCTTTTTTTTAACTTGACAGTAAGAAATTATAATGTTATATTGGACCAATAATTTAATATATCTTCAGGGCAGGGTGTAATTCCCTACCGGCGGTATAGCCCGCGAGCCGTAAGGCAGATTCGGTGAAACTCCGAGGCCGACAGTAAAGTCTGGATGAAAGAAGATGAACAATTCATTAATATTATAGTTAATTAAAGTATAAATCAATAATACATAGAAGTGTGATAGCATTAATTCACATACTAATTTATTTTTTTAATTACTTATTTTATTATTATTTTGTATGATAAGCCCTGAATTAATTCAGGGCTTTTTTTTGTTTCAAAAAATGTAAGGTTTTAGATTTGTTGGATACAATATCATGAAAGGTGGTGTGAAATGGATATAGAATTCATGAAAAGAGCTTTAGAATTAGCACAAAAAGGAGAAGGATTTACGAATCCTAATCCACTTGTAGGAGCTGTCATTGTCAAAGATGGAACCATTATTGGTGAGGGTTATCATCAAAAGTATGGTAGTCATCATGCTGAGATCAATGCATTTAACAATGCAAAAGAAGATGTTTGTGGTGCAACAATGTATGTAACCTTAGAACCATGCGCACATTTTGGAAAAACACCTCCTTGTGCAAATACAATTGTACAAAAAGGTATTAAGAAAGTTGTTATTGCTCTGAAAGATCCTAATCCTTTGGTGTCAGGAAAAGGAATTGAAATATTAAAGAATCATGGTATTGAAGTAGTTTGTGGAGTGCTAGAAGATGAAAGTAAAAAGTTAAATGAAATATTTATAAAGTATATCACTACAAAACTTCCTTTTTGTATATTAAAAACTGCTATGACATTAGATGGTAAAATTGCTACTTACACAGGTGATTCGCAGTGGATTACGAATAAGGATTCTAGGCAGTATGTTCATCAGATAAGAAACCGAGTTTCATCCATTATGGTCGGGATAGGAACCATTCTTTCTGATAATCCCAAACTTAATACACGGCTTGAAGAAAAAATCGGGAATGATCCTATCCGAATTATTGTTGATACTTATGGTAAGATACCATTGGATGCAAATGTTTTAACTCAAAAATCAAGTGCAGAAACAATCATTGTAACAACAGAATTAGCTCCAAAAGAGAAGCTACGATTATTAAAAGAACGAGATGCAAAAATACTGATTACACCTTTAAAAGATGAAAAAGTTGATCTGAATTATTTAGTTAATTGGTTAGGAAATCAAAAAATTGATAGTATACTTTTAGAAGGTGGAAGTGAATTAAATTATTCTGCTTTAAAAGCAGGAATTGTTGATAAAGTTAATGTATTTATAGCTCCTAAAATAATTGGGGGTAATAAAGCAAAATCTCCTATTGGAGGTAATGGGATTGAGTTTTTGAAAGATGCAATAAACATTAATTCTATGGAAATTCATAAATTTGGCTCTGATTTTATGATAGAAGGATATGTAGAAAGGAGATAAAAGAGATGTTTACAGGTCTAATAGAAGAGATTGGAAAAGTTCACTCTGTAATAAAATCAGTGAATTCAGCAAAAATAGTTATCAGTGCCAGTAAAGTGTTAGATGGAGTAAAGATTGGAGACAGTATTTGCACCAATGGTGTATGTTTAACTGTTACTGAGAATTCATCCAATCAATTTGCAGTTGATGTAATGGCCGAAACCATGAGAAGAAGTAATCTTTGTGATTTAAATTCAGGTGATTTAGTAAATTTAGAAAGAGCATTGCAAGTAGGAGATCGACTTGGAGGCCATATTGTAAGTGGTCATATCGATGGAACAGGTACTATATCAGAGTTAAAACCAGAAGATAATGCAATATGGGTAACCATTAGTACAACTTCAGACATATTAAAATATATTGTTCAAAAAGGATCCATAACAATCGATGGAATCAGTCTAACCGTGGCTTATGTTGATGATAGAAATTTTAAGGTTTCTATTATCCCACACACGAAAGATGTAACGACATTATTAAAAAAACATATTGGTGATATTGTAAATCTCGAATGTGATATGTTAGGCAAATATGTAGAAAAATTACTAGGTGTTCAAAATTACACACCTAAGAAATCTATAATAGATATGAATTTTCTAAATGAACATGGCTTTGTATAAGCAATGCAATAACGATATCGTTTTGTAATTGCCTATCTCATAAATAAATAAAAGGAGATTATTATGTTTCAATTTAATACAATAGAAGAAGCAATTGAAGATATCTGTAATGGTAAAGTAGTTATTGTTGTGGATGATGAAGATAGAGAAAATGAGGGTGATTTACTTATGGCTGCTGAAAAAGTAACACCTGAAACGATTAATTTTATGGCTAAGTACGGAAGAGGATTAATTTGCATGCCAATCATTAAAGAAAGACTTCGAGAATTAGGTATTGGGTCAATGGTTGAACATAATACAGATGCACATAAAACAGCATTTACCGTTTCGATAGATGCTACTGATTCTACAACAGGAATTTCTGCGTATGAAAGAGCAGCAACCATAAAAAAAGTTCTTGATGCATCCGCTACTGAAAAAGATTTTAATAGACCTGGACATGTATTTCCATTAGAAGCAAAAAATGGTGGAGTATTAACACGAGCAGGGCATACAGAAGCTGCAGTAGATTTAGCGAAATTAGCTGGCTTATATCCTGCTGGAGTAATATGTGAAATTATGAATGAAGATGGAACTATGGCAAGAACACCACAACTATTAGAATTTTCGAAAGAACATAATTTAAAAATGATCACAATAGCAGAATTAATCGCATTTCGACGTAAAAATGAGATGTACATTAATCGTGCGGCTACAGCTAAGCTTCCTACAAAATATGGAGAATTCACGATGGTAGGATACGAAAACACATTAAATGGTGAACATCATGTAGCACTAGTAAAAGGTGATGTTTCAGATGGAAATCCAGTGCTAGTGAGAGTTCATTCAGAGTGTCTTACTGGAGATGCTTTTGGTTCCTTACGTTGTGATTGCGGAGAACAATTAGCAAGAGCTATGAAAAATATTGAAGAAGAAGGCAGAGGAATTCTACTATATATGCGTCAGGAAGGAAGGGGCATAGGATTAATCAATAAAATAAAAGCTTATGCACTTCAAGATAATGGTATGGATACAGTTGAGGCAAATTTAGCTTTAGGCTTTCCGGAAGATTTAAGAGATTATGGAATAGGTGCACAGATATTAGCTGATTTAGGTGCTAAGAAAGTGAAACTAATGACGAATAATCCAAAGAAAATCAAAGGTTTATCTGGATATGGAATTGAAATAGTAGACCGTGTTCCAATTCAGATGAATCATAATGAAAGAAATGAATATTACCTAAAAACAAAGAAAGTAAAAATGGGACATATGTTAAATTTTAAGGAGGAACAATAAGATGAAGGTATTAGAAGGAAATTTAATTGCGCAGGGATTAAAATTTGGAATTGTTGCAGGAAGATTTAATGAGTTTATTGGATCAAAATTAGTTGCAGGTGCAATGGATGCACTAAAAAGACATGGTGTATTAGAAGAAGATATTGAATTAGCATGGTGCCCTGGTGCATTTGAGATACCTTTGGTTGCAAAAAAGTTAGCAGGAAAGAATAAATATGATGGAATCATTTGCTTAGGAGCCGTAATCAAAGGTTCTACTCCACATTTTGATTATGTGTCTAGTGAAGTATCAAAAGGTGTAGCACATGTTAGCTTAGAGACGGGAGTTCCAGTGATTTTTGGTGTACTTACTACGGATACCATTGAACAAGCTATTGAGAGAGCTGGAACAAAAGCAGGAAATAAAGGTTATGATGCAGCAATGACAGCCATAGAGATGGCAAATTTATTAAAACAGATTTAAACGGAGGTGTTGATAATAAACAAGGATCAAATCTTAGAAACAACACGTAAGTTTAAGAATGTTAAGACAATATTTTTCGATTATGATGGTACGATTCATGATAGTTTAGAAATTTATGTTCCTGCTTTTAATAAAGCTTATGAATTTTTGGTTCAAGAGAACAAAGCCAGACCCAAAGAGTGGACATCAGATGAAATTAGTTATTGGTTAGGTTTTAATCCAGTAGATATGTGGAATAAATTTATGCCTGAATTATCTGATGAGATGAAAAATCAGTGCAGTAATATAATAGGCGAACAAATGAAATTATTCATTGAGCAAGGAAATGCAGTATTATATAATGGTGCAATTGATACTTTAGAATATCTGAAAAATAAGGAGTATCATTTGATTTTTATTAGTAATTGCAAAATATATTACAAAGAAACGCATAACTCTTTATTTCATCTGGATCAATATTTTGAAACCCTTGTATGTTCTGATGAATATGATTTTATTCCTAAATATGAAATCCTAAATAAAATCAAGCATAATTACCCAGAGGAGATGGTAATAGTGGGTGATAGATTTCAAGACATGGAAGCAGGTAAGAAAAATCACATCTATACTATAGGCTGTAATTACGGATATGCTCTAGAAGGAGAACTAGATACAGCAGATTATAGAATAAATAATATTAAAGAATTAAAAAAGATTTTATAATTAAATAAGGAAACAAATAAATCCACTCTATATTTCATGTATATATAGGTGGATTTTTTTAGTTGTTATTCAGTTTAGGATATCTTATAATAAACAAAAAGAATAGAAAAGAACAGAGAAGAAAAATAGAACGGGATCGAAAAGTAAAATAAAAGAATAAAGAAAAATAAAAAGAGACGCAAAAGTAAAGCATATAACATAAAACATAAGAAAATAAGTATATAAGAAAATAAGTACATAAGAAAATAAGTACATAAGAAATAAGTACAATAGAAAATAAGAATATAAACATTAGTTACTATAATAATGTAAAATTTTAAGGAGAAAAAAATGGGTAGTTTACAACGATTAAGAATAAGTAGTAACAAAAGATTTTTTATAAAAGAAGATAATACTCCATTTTTTTGGTTAGGGGATACTGCGTGGGAGTTAATTCATAAGCTTTCACGTGATGAGGTCGACTTATATCTTGAGAATAGGGCAAAGAACGGCTTTACTGTAATTCAAACAGTAGCACTTGCCGAGTTAGATGGTTTAAGAGTAAATAATGCGTATGGACGCAAACCATTGCTTAAAAATAGTGTTGGTGAATATGACCCAACGATGCCTGATCTAGAAGTGAATGAATCAAATAATTATACGTATTGGGATCATCTTGAATATGTGATTGATAAAGCATCAGACTTTGGCTTATATATTGCTTTGTTACCTACTTGGGGTGATAAATTTCATTTGTGCTGGGGAAAAGGACCAGAAATCTTTAATAGTGAAAATGCTAAAGTATATGGTAACTGGCTTGCAAATAGATTAAAAGATAAGAAAAATATAGTATGGGTTTTAGGTGGTGATAGGCAATTAATCACAGCAGAACACTTTCACATAATCAATGAAATGGCAAAAGGCATTAAAATAGGAGAAAGTGAAGAACACTTAATTACAATGCATCCTGCAGGATCCTTTTCTTCCGCATACCATGTACACAAAGAAGATTGGTTAGACTTTAATATGATACAATCTGGCCATGATAGGCTGAACAACGAAAATTATAAGAAAGTAAGCGAAGATTACAATAGAAATCCTATAAAACCAGTTATAGATGCAGAACCAAGGTATGAAGATCATCCAATTAATTTTAATACAGTAAATGGTTTTTTTGATGATTATGATGTTAGACAAGCAGCTTTCTGGGCTGTTTTATCTGGTGCATGCGGTCATACCTATGGGCACCATAGTATATGGAGTATGTGTACAGAACCAATGGAGTATACGATTATGACCTGGAAAGAAGGTATCAATCGTCCGGGTGGAAAACAGATGAAGTACCTAAGAGGGTTAATAGAATCCAGGCCATTTCTTGAACTAATACCAGATCAAGATTTAGTAGTGCAAAATTATACTGGAGCTAATTTTATAACCGCTGCGAATGGGAAAGACTATGCTTTTTTGTATAGTCCCAATGGATTGAAACTTCATGTTAACATGGGACGAATCTCAGGTGAAAATGTAAAAGCATATTGGTATAATCCTAGAAATGGTGAAAGTATTTATATAGGAGAAAAAAGAAATGATGGAATTGAAATTTTTATGCCACCTTCAAGTGGAAGAAATAACGACTGGATTCTGGTTTTGGATGATGCAAAGAGTGGTTATACAACCCCTAATTTTAATAGTATTATTTAAGTATGGACGAAATAAAATGCACCACCGATAATACAAGAAATCTTTACGGTAGAGATTATACTAAAAGATATGGAGAATATATAAAGATAATGAAGGATGAAAAAAACGATTATAGTCTTGTAGACGAGACAGGGAAATATGAAGATCAGTGGATATTTCAAGAATAAAATCATGAACTATTTATAAATTTCATATGGCTTCGTAAAAGAAGGAGGATTTTCCTCCTTCTTTCATTTACAGTGCCCAGAGCTTATTTTTTATGACGACATCTTTTGCATACAGTTAATTTGGTACCGTCATTTAATATAACATCATATAATAATTTAATTCTTCTTGTTTTACACATTGGGCATGTACCCCTTCCCCTTGATGGTAAGTGAATTAGCCCTTTTCCTCTATACTTTTTAGACATTTAAATCTCCTTTATTATCTTCATTCGATTCTTTGGAACTTTTATATACTATTTTTCGTATGGATTCATTGCTCAAACAAAATAGTTCAGCTAACTCATCCATAGATAAACCTTCTTTATATTTTTTTAAAATCTCATTGTTGCGAAATGTTATCTCTAACCTTGAACCACTTTTTTTACCCCAATTGGTTCGTACGTTTTCAAGTTGTGGAATATATATTTTCTCTCCTTGAACGTAATCTTGTATTTGTCTTAATAGTTCTGGTGGGAATATATCTTTGGCGTTTTTATAGTTCAATAAACAGACCCCCTAATTATTCATACACAATTTTTTTCTTTCTAAAATCATATCGGTCCAATGTTCAAAAGGAACAAAATCATTTTTCTCACAAGCTAAGACAGAATGGTTACAGTCTCGATTTAAGTAAATGTATATGGTTTCTTCTGGATACATTTTTGTTAAATCTAAAAGTGTAACATTTAATAGATAATCTGCGAGACCATTTTTATCGTATTCTGGAGTTACTGTAAAATTATCGATCCATACCTTGTCAGAGTCCTTTGATATCACTATACCAGCAATAATGGTTCCGGTATCATTTGTAATAAATTTTGAATTATTGATTGTAAATTCATCTTGAAACATCTCTAAGAATTCATTATAGGTGCAATTAGTAAAGTAACGATAATTCTCATTTGCTTTATTATGATAATAAAAGTTAGTTACCTCAGTAAGCAATTCAGTCGTATAATTTATTACCTGAAGACCATTTGGTAGTGCTTCATTTATTACTAGTGGCAAGTGTTTATCTCGTTTCATGTACATTCTATACTTTGGATTAAAACCATTTTGTATAATGGTTGGAATCAAATAGTGAGATAGTGTAGGGTAATACTCTATTTCACCATATTCTAAGGATTGAATTATAAAAAAGTTAGATTTATCTTCCTTTAGGAACCATTCCTTTAGATTAGGGATAGATTTTTCTATAATATCAAAACGTTTTTCCCAACTAGAAGGAAGGATTAAAGTTGCTCTTAATGTGTCATCACCTTCACTTAGGTGATATAGATGATATAAACAATAATCGTTATCGATATAATCAATCAGATATATTCCTTTATCACTGTAGTGTTTATAACGATCAAAGTCGTGAAATGACATTTTTACAAAAGGTAGCATTGGAATAAAATTAAGTTTTGCATATTCAATCTTTTCAGCAAATTCATTTATTGTTTCAGCAGTTATTTTTTTAATAGTCATAATTGCACCTCCGAATTTATTTCTTAAAAATCTATGTGCTTATTATTACATAGAATGGATGGAAAAGACAGGTAAAAAACAATTGTACTAATTTTTTACCTGAAAAAAGTAAGAGATGTTCGATTTTATAGTTAAACTATATCTGAATAACTTTATTTAGGGTTACATAACAGGAATCAATATTTTAGCTTGGTAAAATATTAAAAGATTTTAAATTATTTCATGATATATATAATAAAATTAAAAATAATATAAATATTTTATGTTTTTTTATGAACATAGAAAAGCCTAGGTGAATATGATATGAAATATAAAAGTAAAACAAAGGGGAGATTACGATAATACAATTACGATAATATCATTTATAAATAATTTACATAGACACAGTTAAGATACAGTTAGGTGTAAATCTATAAAGATATGAAACGTTAAATAACTATAATTATAAAAAAGAATGATGTGCTATACTTTGATAGATAAATTAGGATAATTGTTTGAAGTGGTTTAGGAAAGGAGACTGAAGAGCAGTCTAACTCAAGAATGGGATGATAACTATAATAAAATAAAGGGGGAGCGCTGAGTATTTTATAAATTATATACATTAAGAGTAATTACTTAAATTAAAGTTTGCACCATTTTAATATTACCAGATTAAATAATCGAATACATAAAAAAAGCATGCTAAATCTTATATGGATTTAGCATGCTTTTTTAATTTCAATGAGAAAAAATTGGTTATTTTATACTTTACATACAAGCATTGCGAATTGACTCTTCATTTTTCTTAACAAAATAGTATAATCCTGCAGCACTTTCTGCCAGTGCTGTATCTTCAATACTTAAAAAATATGCTACAAAAAGTATTTCGATATTCTCCATAAGGCAATATAAACTTATCTTTTCCAAGTTTGTTAACTTTATTTTAGATTCATAACCATTTATAAAACTTGTAATGAAAGTAAACCATTTTTCCACATCTGCTTCATTTTTATCATGGTCAACTAAAAGTCCCAGTAGAAAGTAACAAATATCAAAAATTCTAACATTCTTTTGACTTAAGTCAAAATCAATATAACCTGAAAAAGCCCCATTATTAAAAAGTAGATTACCATAGTGCATATCTCGATGGATAAGTTGTCTAGGGAGATTATCATAGCATAGTTTTAACTCATTTCTACTTTGATTAAAATCTTCCATTGTGATGAAAGGATATTGACGTTCTTCTAGGTTTTGTTTAATCCAACCATTTATTTCATCTAGAAAGTTATTATCCCAAAAGGTGAGTTTTTGTTCACAAGCAAGGAAAGCAGTATGTAATCTAGCAACAGCAATACCAGTTTCATATGCGATGGTTGTAAAATCAATTTGAAATATATCTTTGATATGTGTTCCGGATAATTTATTCATTAGTAGATAATAAACTCCATCACATTCCAAGTAATCTTGTTGATTTAAGGTAGGTAGTGGTTTTGCGACTGGTATTCCATATTGATCTAAAATTTTCATAATATCAATATTACGCTTTAAACTTTCAAGGTCAGTATTTGTTTTTAGTACATACTGTTCACCGATTTGCCAAGTTGTGTTATATAATTGTTTCACATCTCCCCTGACATTCCAAAACTTTAATAGATTTAGTATCTGTTCTTTCATATTATAAGTTCCTTTCCGTTTATCAACAACGATTCTGCTGATACTCTTTTCAGATAGGTGATACGTTTCTTTTAATTGTTTTATGGAAAATCCAGTGAGGTATTTTGTATAAATATGAGTATTTCTTTTTTCTAGTTCTCTTTTATAGGATGTTTTTTCACCCCATTTTTCTTTGGTTTCATCTCTTTTTGGAATGTAAACATATTGCCCTTGTGTGTACTCTTGAATCAAGGATAACAACTCTTCTGGAAAGATATCTTTTCCATTAACGTATTTCATAGCATCACCTTCTTATTTATTTGTTCAAAAGTATTTTACAATACAAAATGTAAACATTCTATATGTATGGCTGCTCAAGTTTATTTCTGTCTTAAGCTTGAGAATTAGACCAATTTGATTTCATTAGTTTCAAGCAAATCTCTGGCTCTACGTCGATTTCTCTGCATGGTTCACATTCAGTGAAACCGAATTTTTTAACACTTGCTTTAGAGGCATTATTTTCTGGATGTGTAAGAATATAGATGCAATTTACATCAAGCTCAGTAAAGCAAATGTTAATCAGTTCAGGTAATGCTTCTGATATAAACCCCTGTCCCCAAAAATCTTTCCAAATATCATATCCAATTTCAACTTGCTTTAAATTACTATCCAGGTAATGGTAGCCACATGTTCCGATAAAGGTATCATTATTTTTATCAAACATACCATAACGAAGGTAACCTTTTCCTACAGGGTTCCTATAATGTTCTATGATTTCTTTTGCTTCGTTTTTTGTACAGGGTGGTTCACTAAAATATTTGCACATATCAGGATCAGAGAATTGCCTGTAAATAACACCTAGATCCTTATCTTCTAGTAATCGAAATTGCATTCTTTTGGTTTCAAATGGTTCTATTAAGTTCATGTTAATTTCCTCTTTCTTAGATAATAATGAGTAGTTGTAGTAATAATAGTTAGTTTATGTACTTTTTTATTTAGACACAGTTAATTAATTAGTTCCTTATTTTAACAATTTATGTTATCATTAAGAATATGCTATGTCAATTTTTTAAAATTCTATAATTTCATGGTTTAGGAGGGGGTATGAAGATTTACAAAAATATAGGTTACTTGATAATTGGTTTATTTAGCTTTTTATTTGTATTATTAAACGGTACTTTTTTTTTATTTGTACCGCTAGGGAATAATTATAAACTTAATAAACAAGAAAAAGAACTGATTAAGATAGAACTACCCACGAATACACAATTTATCGAAGCTCAATCAGTTTGTGGCAAATTAAATGGTAATGGTAATGGAATGAATTATCTATCTACTATATTAATAAAAAGTAATCTAAGTTTAACAGAACTAAAAAATTACTATAGTAACTATAAAGTAATGAATCAAAATAGTGCTGAATTTGAAAATGATTGTTTAGAACATGATTCAATCATGTATTCAAAACTAAAAAATATAACTGACTACAAACATTATTATGTAGTTTATACATTTACTTCAGCAGAGTTTGGATCTATTTGGGAAATGGATTTACGGGGGCATTAATAATCACTAGTTATTTTACATGTTAGAAGCCAGTTATGGAATCGAACTATATTGGGAGGGTACAATATGGATAATGCGAAAAAGCATTGTGAGAAATTAAAGAAATATATCAATCAGTATCTAGGGAAGGGACAAGCTGATGAAATACTTAGTGGGCTTGATGAGTTAACAGGTGAAGAAACACCAGAGCAATGTGCAGTTTGGGCGTGCAAAGTTAATGAACGTTTAGAAAAACAAATCGATTCAGACATACTTATTCAAATACGTGAAGAGTGTGCATGTATTAAAGCAAATAAATATTCTCCATATGTTAAATATTTTAAAGAAATTCGTGAGAAAAATGATAATGATGAAGATTACTTAAAAGCAATAGCAGAGTTTCTGAACGGCCGTGGTAGATGTGGTAAGAAAGTTGAGTATATAGATGGTAAAATTTTTTCACATTTTGAATTCGGTAATTCCTGTGTTTGTTATGTAATAAAAGGCGGATGGCAAAAACCACCTTCAAAAACATGGTGTAGGTGTTGTGAAGGGACACTGATGAGTATTTATAAGTTAGTATTTCCAGAGAAAAAATGTAATATGGATATCGTGGAGAGTTTTGCTACAGATGGGAAGGATTGTGTATTTTCAACGTGGTATACTTAAGTAGACATAAAATGGATTGGAATAGTTACTTATAGCAATTTAATAAATAAAAAGAGTAGTCTTTTGGCTACTCTTTTTATTCATTGTACAGCTTATATTAATTTTTTTCGTTGTTTCTACTAGAATCTTTTTCGTTGTTTCTACTAGAATCTTTTTCGTTGTTTCTACTAGAATTTTGTTCATTGTTTCTACTAGAATCTTTTTCGTTGTTTCTACTAGAATTTTGCTCGTTGTTTCTACTAGAGTTTTGTTCATTATTTCTGTTATTGTCCATTTGTAATACCTCCTTAATTTTTGAAACAAAAATATTATTGTCTAAAATAATTAATAATATTCGTTTAATAAATGCCAATAATTTTAAATGTTATAAGATGTGAAGAGTATTTATATTATCAAAAATGACACACTGTTGTCGTGTTTGTTGTGTTATGATTGAAATAAAAGGGAGATTGATTATGAAAAAGGAAATTTCTATTATTGAAAGGCCAGAGAGATTTACTGAGCAATACTTGGCAGCCTTCGGCAATATGTCATGGTATGATTTTGTGACAGCCATGCCGTCGTTGGTATTTCTCGTCACAGGTTGGAAATCGAACGGTAAGGAAAACGCTTGTCTACAATCTTGGTCTACTTTTGCGGGAAGTGGAGCTGACAACTTTATCTGTATCATGGGAAAAGTCGATAAAGGCGGGCATATGTATCAATCATTGAAAGAAACGAAGGTGTGTGTGTTAAATTTTCCTTCAAACGACATTTATGACCGCTGTATTAAAACGATTGGTAATAATCAGTTTGAAACAGATGAGATCACCGCCTCCGGTTTAACGGCGGAGAAAGCCACAAATGTCAATGCGCCGCGAATTAAAGAATGTTTTTTGAATATCGAATGTGAATTTTTATGGGAACATGAGCTTTTCTTAGGAAGCCAGGAAGTGGCGGTTGCATTGAAAGCTGTCAACATTTGCATGGATAGCGAACGCTACGACCAAAGCAAATTCGGTAGATACGGAAAGAGCGGTTTTTTGTTTCAAGTTGACCAACCTACCAATCCAGAAACAGGAGAAACAACACCTTTCGGGCCCGGAATATTGGAGCAAGGCAATCCAATTCCTTGGATTATAAAATAAGCATTTTTTACATAATAAAAGCAAATTAATTCCAAATCCTAAACCTCACTAAATTCTGTGAGGTTTCTTTATAAGATAAATTTGAATAAGTACATAGCGACTTCCTTACTAGGTTATAATATTTGTGAAAACTTGAATAGAAAGGAGATGATGCCCATGACAACCAATAAAA
>JARBTX010000164.1 GCA_029239975.1 Anaerocolumna sp. | reverse complement strand
TTTCTTAATTAATATAGTTTATCAATATTTTTAAAATAATGCTAGTATTTTTTTTAGGAGAAAAGAACCAGCGTAAGTTTCTAAAAATCCGCCTAACATCAATGCCAAGGCTAAAATAACAATTATTAGAAGATGTTTTATAACACGTTCAATTTTACCTCTTTTGCTTACTTTATTTTCGTAATACATACTTTTACATAAGGAATATCCACTTCTTAAGCAGAGTAAGGCAACAGGTATATAAATTAAATAATGCGGAAAGGTATATCCAAATATCAAAAAGATACCTTTAAATCCATAACGCATCATAATAATGGAACCTAAAAACCCACACTTTATTCCTGCATAAAGTATGGATAATGATATGTACGGAATACCGATGGCAGTGGAACAAAAAATCCAAAATAGTATAAAGGTACGGTAATTATTCCAAAAAACATAACGAATTAATACCGAATAATCAATGGTTGCATCTTTTATTTTACTAAGATAATTGGTATCCAATATATCAATATGATTCCAATAAAGCCCTTTCAATACTTTTGATATGATTATACCAATTAAAAGTCCAGCACCTAGTATTATTATCCCAAGTTTTACTTCACCCAGTTTTTTTAACTGTAACCTAACAGATTGCATTTCCCATCCCTCCAAGTAATAAGTCAAGCGTTATTAATAAGCATATCCTAACTGCTATTCTAACATATGACTTGGGGTTAAAAATAATGCCGATATACTGATATCGACATTAATATTTTAAAATTATAACATAGGTTACAATACCAACTATAAGTTTATTTACAATCCCATCTTAGTTTTGTATGCTAAGATAGCTGAAATAGTCTTTGCATCATCAATGACACCATCAAATATATACTGTACCAATTCATCTAAAGTATACTTTTCTACGGTAACAAATTCGTCTTCATCTAGGTGTTGTGCTGATGGAGTTAAATCGTTCGAATAATAGATACCAATCTTTTCATTGCAAAAAGCAACTGTAGTATATAAATCAATTAAATGCTCAACTTTATCAGATTGATAACCCGTCTCTTCTTCTAGTTCTCTTGTTGCACAAGTTTTCATATCTTCACCAGGATTTAAGCCACCCGCAGGAATTTCTAGGGAATATTTTTCTATTGCGTTACGGTATTGTCTTACCATAATAATCTTACCGTCTTTATCTACTGGAACAATAGCTGCAGCACCTTTATGACCTATAAAATCCCAATCTGCTGTGTTTCCATTAGGCAATTCCATGGTATCTGTATACACATCAATGATATGTCCATGATGTATTTGCTGTCTCTTTAATCTTTTATATTCGCTCATAATTTTTACTCTCCCTTTATATATAGTGTAGTAAATATAAATGCTTATAAGAATTACCGATAAAGATAAAACTTATAAGCACCATTATAATTTGTATTCGATTCTTTGTCACTTGAAATATAAATTTTTATTTATACAGTCTAATAAATCATTTATTGCTATAGCTTAAATCATTTATTAATAGCTTAAATTACTTATTTTTAATCATTGAAGTAGCTTTATCGAAACACGCATCCGTAGCTTTTATTACAGCATTTCGTAAGCCATATTCTTCTAGTGCTGAAACAGCTGCTATGGTAGTTCCACCTGGTGAACAAACCTGATCCTTTAAAACACCTGGATGAGCGCCGGTTTCAAGTACCATTTTTGCTGCTCCGAGTACTGTCTGAGCTGCAAGAGTATATGCTTGATCTCTTGGAATACCATATTTTACAACACTATCTGCTAACGCTTCAATAAACATATAGACATATGCCGGAGAACTACCATTAGCACAAATAACTGCATTCATTAATCTTTCTTCAAAGATTTGATATTTACCAAAAGATGTGAAGAATTGATCAATTACTGTTTTTTCTTCTTCTGAAAATGTATCTGTTGAAAAACAAACCCCTGACATTCCTTCATTTACCATGGCTGGCATATTAGGCATAGCTCGAACAACTCGAACATTCAAACCAAGACCAGTTTTTACATCTTCGATTGTAATTCCTGCAGCTATTGATATAATGACCTGATCAGGTGTTATCATTCCCTGAAGATCTTTATAAACTTCTCCAAAATATTGAGGTTTTACTGCTAAAAGTATATATTTACAAGAGTTAGCAATGGCTTTATTATCATTCAGATAACTTAAACCTGTTTCTTTTTTTACAAATTCACATCTATCCTTACTGGCATCAGTAAATACAACATTATCCATACCAAAGGTCTTTAATGCACCTCGTAGCATTGGGTAACCCATATTACCAGCACCAATGAATCCCATCATAGCCATACTGCTACCTCCAATCTTACTTATAAAGCTTTTACAAATTCCTCGATTCGGTCTAATCCCTTTTTGATTTGTTCAATTGAGATTGCATAAGAAAGACGTATATGATCATCAAATCCAAAATCTCCACATGGAATTACTGCGACCTTATAATCGCTAATTAAAATTTCTGCTAATTTATCAGAAGATACAATTACATTACCTTTATATTCTTTTTTAAGAACTTCACTAACGTCAACAAATAGATAGAAGGCACCTTGTGGTGTTATTGCATCTATTAATGGCATTTCTGCAACACGTTTCACCATGTATTCTCTTCTTTTGTTGAATTCATTGTTCATAGCGAAAACAGTATCTTGTGGTCCATTTAATGCTTCAGTGGCTGCCTTTTGTGCAATGGAATTTGGATTGGAAGTTTGATGACTTTGTACACTTCCCATTAATTTAGCAATTTCTACAGAAGAACCAGTATATCCGATTCTCCATCCTGTCATTGCATAACTTTTTGCTACACCACTACAGGTTATTGTTCTTTTATAGATTTCATCATTAAAAGATGCAATACTAACTTGTTCATCATCACCATAGATTAAATTCTCATACATCTCATCCGCAACAACATAGATATCTTTTTCAACTACAACTTTTGCGATTGCTTCTAATTCTTCTCTCGTGTATATCATACCGGTAGGATTATTTGGAGTATTTAAAATCAATGCCTTAGTTTTATCTGTGCAAGCAGCTGCAACTTGTTCTGCAGTAATTTTATAATTTTGTTTTTTATCAGCTCTTACAAAAACAGGAACACCATCCGCTAGTTTCACAATCTCAGGATAACTTAACCAATATGGTGAAGGTATTATTACTTCATCTCCTGGATTAAGAATTGCTTCAAATATATTAGTCAATGAGTGTTTTCCACCATTACTGATTACGATCTGATTCGGCTTGTAGTGCAATTTATTAAAGGCTTCAAACTTTTTACAGACAGCTTCTTTTAATTCCAATGTACCTGATGCATCAGTGTACTTTGTAAACCCATCGTGTATTGCTTTTATAGCTGCTTCATTAATATTGTCTGGTGTATTAAAATCTGGTTCGCCTGCTCCAAAACCAACAACATCAATTCCTTGAGCTTTTAATTCTTTTGCTTTTGCAGTTATAGCAAGTGTTGACGAGGGCTTAACCGCCTGTGCTTTTTTTGATAATTCTAATGACATCGTTCTCCTCCTTTAAATCTAACTACCTTCTTATATATTGTATTGATTTATTGTATACAGTGATACATTAATTCAAAAGTTTTCCTATTCATTTTATTATATAACCATATATAATGCAAGTAAAAAAATTCAAAATTAACAAATTTGTGCATAAAAATAAATGATACATTTTATTTATTATTAACGATGATTTCGTTTATTAATATTAATAATGAATACATATATTATACATACTACTTGAATTAAGAAATTGACTATTGTAATTTTATACCAAATAGTTTTACTAGTATAAATTGATTACAAGGTCTAGATTAGAATATATTTAAATCGAATTTATTATAAAGAATAGTGCATATTCATAGAATCAAATTTATTTTTAGAGTAAGATATTTTAACAACATAGTATATTATAGAGTATGGGATATTATCTTAGGATAGTATTTATGATAGAGAACAAGATATTTTCATTACATAGTTTTTTTATTGCTGATTTTATCATACAAAAAAAAGATGGTGAAATCCTTGTTCCTATATACAAGGATTTCATCCATCTAAATTATTCTTACTTAAGGTTATTTTGCATAATCAGTAACTCTAGATTCTCTGATTACATTTACTTTGATCTGACCTGGATATTCTAATTCAGATTCGATCTGTTTTGATATGTCACGTGCGAGTAGAATCATATCGGCATCCGTAATTTGTTCTGGGACAACCATAATACGTACTTCTCTACCTGCTTGTATGGCGAATGACTTATCTACCCCTTTAAAGCCGTTTGATATATCTTCTAACTGTTTCAATCTGTTGGTATATGTTTCTAGTGTTTCTCTTCTTGCACCAGGTCTAGCAGCTGAAATGGTATCGGCAGCTTGTACGATACATGCAATTAATGATTCAGGTTCAACATCACCATGATGTGACTCTACTGCATTAATAACGATAGGTGATTCTTTATGTTTTCTACATAAATCAACACCGATTTGAATATGTGAGCCTTCCATTTCGTGGTCAACAGATTTTCCAATATCATGTAGTAAACCAGCTCTTTTAGCCATTCTAATATCTACGCCAATTTCTCCAGCTAAAAGTCCAGATAAATGAGCTACTTCAATAGAATGTTTTAAAGCATTTTGTCCATAACTTGTTCTAAATTTCATCTTACCAAGTAAGCGAACAAGTTCAGGGTGAATTCCATGAACACCAACTTCTAAGGTTGCGGCTTCACCTTCTTCACGAATCATGACTTCAACTTCTTTTTGCGCTTTTTCAACCATTTCTTCAATTCTTGCAGGATGGATTCTTCCATCAACAATTAATTTTTCAAGTGCAATTCTTGCAACTTCTCTTCTGATTGGATCAAAACCGGATAAGATTACAGCTTCTGGTGTATCATCAATAATTAAATCAACACCTGTTAAGGTTTCTAAAGTACGAATATTACGTCCTTCTCTACCAATAATTCTACCTTTCATCTCATCATTTGGAAGTTGAACAACGGATATGGTTGTCTCAGCCACATGATCTGCGGCACATTTTTGAATTGCTGTAACAACGTAATCCTTTGCCTTTTTGTCTGCTTCTTCTTTCGCCTTGTTTTCAAGTTCTTTCACTAACATTGCCGTTTCATGCTTAACTTCATCTTCAACAGTTTTTAAAAGATATTCTTTCGCTTGATCGGAGGTAAGTCCAGAAATTTTTTCTAACTCCTGCAATTGTTTACCGTGAAGTTCTTCCGCTTCTGCTTTGATTTTATCAAGCTCAGCTTCTTTTGCAGTAAGTTTAGATTCTTTCTTCTCGAGTGCTTCCGTCTTCCTGTCTAAAGTTTCTTCTTTAGCAAGAACACGCTTTTCGTAACGTTGCACTTCTGCTCGTCTTTCCTTAGTTTCCTTCTCGAGTTCATTTTTCGTCTTTAATGACTCTTCTTTTGCTTCGAGTAAGGCTTCTCTCTTCTTAGTTTCAGCTGTTTTTAAAGCTTCATCTATGATTTCTCTTGCTTTTTCTTCTGCAGAACCT